>JBNJFW010000128.1:0-4418 GCA_051747165.1 Elusimicrobiota bacterium
TGCGCGCATTAAGAAAAGAGGATTCAAAAATTACGGACAGGACAAACGTAGCTCAGGGTAGGACTTACGATCTCAGGCCGGTTTTAAAAGAAAGCCAGAAGGAAGTTAAATCCGGGTATGAAAACAAAATAGTTTTAAGCTGGCAGGGGGGGGATAACTCTTTTTTTAATATTTACAGAAAAATGTACGGTAAAGGGGAATACGGGATTATAGCAAGGGAGCATAAGGGGCACAGGGGAGGGGGGCTTTATGAGTATGAGGATAAAGATGTCAGGCCCGGGTCTGTTTATATGTATAAAATTCACTCTGTTAATTCATCAGGAGCCGAGAATCCGGAGTATGCGCTTATTAAAGGGCGCGCCGCTTTTAAAAAGTCTTATCTGCCGCAAAGGCGCTTTGTTACTCCTAACAATATTGATGAGGGGATAAGTTTCGGGCAGGGTTTAAAAGAAGTTGTAATCTTTGATCCAAGGGGGAGGGAGGTTTCAAAGCTGCGCTATGGGGAGGGCTCGGATATTGTATGGAGGCCGGGGGACAGCTCCCATGTAAGAGGAAGAATCAGTTCCGGACTTTATATTTACAGGCTTTTGACCGAGGAGGGGGATTACAGGTACGGGACAGTGGCGGTGGCCAGATGAAACTTTTTAAATGCGCTGTGTGGCTTTGTGCGGGGAGCTTTTTTCTATGCGGCTCGGGAGGCGCTGTATTTTTTGAACCCGGTTACGGGGCCCGGGGCGGGGGTAAGGCCGGGGCTTTTGTGGCCGGGGCGGAAGGGGCGGCATCGGCCCGGTGGAATCCGGCCGCCCTGGCAAATGTTTATGCCAGGGAGTTTCTTTTTGAGCATCAGGCTGTTTTTGCGGGGCTGCCGGATGTGGATTTACATTATAATTTTGCTTCTTTTGTCTATCCGATATACGGAAAGCTGAACCTGGGCTTTTCTTATTCTTCTTTCAGCGGTGATGATATATACAGGGCGGGTGATTTTAAGTTAAGCGCGGCAAGAGATTTTTTTCAGTCCGGGCTTTATCCCATGCGCCTTGCGGGGGGGTTTAATTTAAGTTATTTAAGCCATGAGTTTGTTTACAAAAAGGGTTTGCCGGATGATTTAAAGGACCCTTTCTGGTCCGAGCAGGGCAGCGGAGCCAAAGCTTTTGGCGCGGACGCGGGGATACTGTTTGAACCTCTATGGGAGGTTCCGGTGGGGATAAGCGTAAAGAATATTATCTCTGCGGATTTGGGGATTAAAGAGCAAGAGAGAGTGCCGGTGGAAATAAGGGCGGGGGTCGGGTACCGCTTTACAAGTATCGGACCTTTTGAGTTTCTTTTGCCTGAAGTTGCTTTTTTCTATACAGACCGGAATATGGGAACGGTGTCGGATAAGATGAATTTTGCGGTGGGAGTTGAAGGCTGGCTGAGCTTAAATAAAACCGGGTTCAGGGCGGGTGTAAACAGGGACAGCTTTTCCCTGGGAGGAAGCTGGGGCAGAGATTTTGAGCCTGGCCGCATTAGGTTTGATTACGCGGCTACTCTTGCTTTCAGTAGTCTTAGGGATCATTACGGTCATCACCGCCTTTCGACTTCTATAAGTTTTTAATATGAAAAAAGTTTTTCTTTCTTTATTTATTTTGTTTTTTATTTCTTTAAGGTCTTACGGGCTGGATATTTGGATAAGCTCAATTGAGTATGAGGGAGAAGAGGCAACTGTGGTTATTAACGATCTGGTAAAGATAAAGGGGATTAAGATAAAAGAAGATGAGGTGGAGTTTCCCCTTTATGTCTCGGATTCGGGCCGGGTTTACGAGCGGGTCGGATTTCGCTGTCCTCTTGCAAAGAAAAAGGTGGTTAAAGCTCTTTTAAATAATGAAACAGAAGAAAGGAAAAGCGCGGTTGTAAGTTATGAGATAAGTTCGCCCGGCGTTTTTAAAGGCAGAAATCCGCATGTGGCCGGCTTTGCTGATTTTGTTTTAAATGATGTTCTGGAAATCAATTTAATGTTTTTAAAGGGCCGGGGTCCTGGAGAGTACCGGGTTGTGTGGCCCGCGGAAAAGAAAAAAAACAAGGAGTACGAGCGCCGGGTTTTTATAAAAAACAGGGGATTTGAAAAGCTGGTGGAGGCGGATGCGGCAGAGTCGTTCAAAAGATTTGTCTCTGCGGCGGAGCTTGAGGAAAAAGAAATTAAAATAATTGAGGGCTGTTTTGATACACCCCTTGCGGTGACGGCGGTCAGGGGCGGAGGGTTATCCGCCCCGGAGTCCCGGGCGGATATTGATTTAAATTACGCCTGGAGAATAAGGGATGTGGAGCTGCATGAAAGAGAAGGTGAGTTTTTTGTTGTTTTTCCGTCCGGCCGCGGTAAAAGAGGGGAAAGTTATCCTTACATGCGTATTTTTTTAGTCTCTCTGAGAGAGGAAATAAAGAGGGCTCTTGTTGAATCTAAAGCCTCGGAAGAAAAGTATGATGAAGTTTGTTTTGAAATAGGTGAGTTAAAAAGAAATTTATATGAAAGCGCTGTTCAGTACAGGGGGAAAGCAATTATAAATAATGCGCTGGAGATAAGTTTCAGTGTTATTGATTCGGAGGATTATGATGCTTTTGTAAGCTGGCCGTCGGCAAGAGATAACGAAGGCCGGTACACCAAGAAGGTTTATCCTTTTAACCGGGGGCTTGCCGGGGCAATGGAAAAAGAAATCCTGGAGAAATATAGAAGGGCGCTGAAAGATGAAGAATAGGCAGTTTAATCAAAGGCTTTTACTTTTTGTTCTGCCGGCGCTTATTTTATTTTCAGGCGCATGCGCGTCTTTTCCAAAAGCAGGAGGTGAAAGGTATTCTCCCCGCCTGGTTTCGGCCGAAGATTATAAAAAAAGCGATGCTGATCTGACGGTGAGCTTTGTTGATGTGGGCCAGGGGAACTGCATTCTGGCGGAGTTTCCCCGCGGTAAAAATATGCTTTACGATGCGGGGGGCGCTCCTTTGTGGATGGATAGGCGATGGGATCCGGGGAGGGAGAAGGTTGTTCCCTATTTAAAAAAAAGGGGAGTAAAAAAAATAGATTATCTTGTTATAAGCCATCCGCACGCAGATCATATGGGGGGAATGCAGGCGGTCATAAGGAATTTTGACATAGGGATTGTTCTGGATCCGGGCTTTGAGCACCCGAGCCCTTTATATGAAGAGCTCCTGGAACTCATAGCTGAAAAAGAAATAAGTTACGCCATTATGCGCCGGGGAGAGGACGGGATTATTGATGCGGGGCCGGATTTTAAGGTAGAAGTTCTTAATCCTCCGGCGGATTTCTATTTTTACGGGTCGAATTCAGACGCCAATAATAATTCAATTGTAATTAAGCTTATTTACGGTAATGTGTCTTTTCTTTTTACGGGGGATATAGAGAAAAGGCCTCAAAAACATTTGCTGGAGCGTTATAGGGGCAGCCTTGAGTCTGAGGTTCTGCAGGTTGCCCACCACGGTTCGGATATGTCTTCAATGCTGCTTTTTATGAAAGCGGTCTCCCCGGAGCTTGCAATTATTCCGGTGGGAGAGAGGAATGTTTACGGACATCCCGGCGCCGGGACGCTGCGGAATCTTAAAAAGTCGGGGGCGCAAGTTTTAAGGACTGACATAAATGCCAATGTGCGCGTATATACTGACGGAGAAATATTTATGGTGGAAAAAGACAGGTAGGCAGGATATGAAAAAATCGGCGGTTGTTTTTTTATTTTTTCTTTTTGTCCCGCTTTTGCTTTATGCTTTCGAGCCCGGAGAAAAAAGTGTTTTAAAGATAGCTGATTCTCCTTTTTTTATGCATGGGGGAGAGCCCCGCCGGGCCCTTATTTATTACCGAAACCCGGATGGGGAAAAAGAAAAAAGAGTTAGCGTGTCAATATACGATATAAACGCTTACCGGGTAAGAACTCTTGTTGAATATAAACGAATCGGCCCGGGGGAGTCGGACTATGTAAGCTGGAACGGGCAAAATGATTCCGGTTCTTTTGTCCCTATGGGCATATACATAGTTTATATGAAACTCGAGTGCCCCGTGGGAGGCCCGGAGCAGGTGCTAAGAAATACGGTGGTTGCAGGGCGGAGCTTTTAGGATTTTGAGAAAAAAAATACTTTTAATTGGAACTATTCTTTTTTTTACTGGGGCTTCTTTGCGGGCGGCCTTTGAGCTCAGGCAAAGAGGGGGAAGAAGTACGGCAATGGGAGGTGCTTATTGCGCTGTTTCAAATGACTCTCGGGCTCTGTGGTGGAACCCGGCGGGCCTGGGGCTTATGGAAAACATGGATCTGAGCGCGGGCCGGGCCGATTTTTATGATCTGAGCGATATAAAACAGATGGATGTTGCTGTCGGGCTTCCTGTTTCCTCTCTTTTTAAAGGCGGGGCGGGTTATTCTGTTTACGGTAATTCAGACTACGGG
>JBNJFW010000129.1:0-4348 GCA_051747165.1 Elusimicrobiota bacterium
ATTGTGGCCGACTATACTTCCCTCCATAGCCGCTACCGGAGTAAGGGGAATTCCTCTCCCGTTGGCATCGCCGGCCACATAGACATCAGGATTGGAAACAGACTGCAATCTATCATTTATTATTATACCCTTTTTATCGGCATCGATACCCGCCCTGTCAAGCTTCAGCCGGTTTACTGCCGGTATCCGGCCGGCCCCGTGAACTGCAAGCCCGGCTTCGTATTTACTGCCTCCTTTGGTTTCAACCATAAACCGGTCGCCTTTTTTTTCAATAACCGTAACCTGTTCATTCAGTTTCACATCAACTCCGCTGTACCTGCTTGCCTTCACCAGCTTATCAACCAGAAAATTCTCAAATTTTGCCAATGGCCTTTCGGTATCATTTAAAATCACTGTATCTGCACCGGACCTTGCCGCTAAATGGGCAAATTCAAAAGAGATATATCCACCCCCGACAAATATTATTTTATCAGGCAAATTCTGAAGCCTTAGAAATTTATCGCTGGTGGTAAGGGTATCCCAGCCCGGAACATTCAGCATCAGGGGTTCCGCACCGGTAGCTATAACTATTTTATCAGCGCTAACTACCCTTTCTCCTTCTATCTCAATTTTATTTTTCCCAACAAAAGAACACTCCCCTTTAAAACTGTCTATACTTGCCTTATCAAAACTCTTTTGCTTTGCTTTTGGAACTCCGTCTATAAGAGTGTTTTTATAACGAATCAGATCCTGCCAATCTATTGTCGCATCCGAAAAAATCCCTTTCCCCTTCATCTTTCTGCTTTTATCCACAATTTCAGCGGCTCCTACAAGAAGTTTTTTCGGGTCGCACCCCCTCTGTGCGCAGGTACCCCCAAATGGTCTGCGGTCGGCAATACCGACGTGCAGTCCCGCATTTTTGCAGATCGAAGCGGCAGTAGACCCGGCAGTTCCCGTACCTATAACAAACACATCATAATCTGACATTTTTTACCCCTGTAAATTTTTTATAATTCTTATCCTTACACATTTTTATCTATAAATGATGCAGCAGAAAGGGCGGCGATACACCCTTCGCTTACCGCAATAGCAACCTGTCTTATTTCTTTACAAACCACATCACCTGCTGCATATACCCCCTTAACAGATGAAGACATATCTTTACTGCTTACCTTTATACAGTTGTCTTCTCTTAAATCAATCTGATCATTTAAAAAACCCACTACCGGACTGTTGCCGGGAAGAAAAATAAATACGCCGTCGACATCAATCTCCTTATCTTTGCCGGCGCCGTAAATACTTATCTTTTCCAGTTTGTTATTTCCCTTCATCTCGCGTAACCTGTGTTTTTCATACAACTTTATTTTGCTGTCCCCTTCATATTCTTCAGCAGTTCTTTTATTTAATTTTCCGGTTACCACCAGATGAATTTTTGCGGCAAATTTGTATATGGCCGGCAGTTCCTCCTGTATTTCGCTGGCGCTTCCGGCCAGGGCCACCTTTTTATCCTTAAAAAACGGAGCGTCACAGGCGGCACAGTAGCTTACTCCCTTCCCCAGAAATTCCTCTTCACCGGGCAGGCTCTTTGTTCTGGCCATGGCTCCGGTTGCCACTATAACAGTTTTTGAACTGTATACATTATTATAAGTGACAATTCTTTTCGGAGAAGTATTTAAATCAATATCAACTACCTGCTCCTGCAGAATTTGGGCTCCGAACTTTTCGGCATGTTCTTTGAAAATATTCAGAAGCTCGGGTCCGGAGACCGGTTTCATAACCCCCGGATAATTCTCAATCTTTCGGGCATATGCAAGCGCGCCGGCAGCAGGATTTTTATCCAGCACCAGAACATCAAGTCCGGCCCTGGCTCCGTATAACGCGGAGCTCAAACCGGCGGGACCGCCGCCTATAATTGTAATATCTTTTACTTTTCTATTATTAACATTCATTGTGTATTAAGAAATTCGTCCTCTCATTTTAATTTCCGGCAGGCTCCTGTGATATACTATTCTTCCACGGATATTGCATCTACCGGACACATGTCCGCAGCTTCTTCGGCACAATCCTCCATCTCTTCCGGCACCGGATCATTATTGTTATTGGCCACGGCCACATCGCCCTGCATCTCAAATACCTCCGAACATGTACTTACACATAGCTCGCAACCCGTACATAAATCCTCATCAACTTTTACTTTCATAATAATTCCTCCTCACATTGTATTTTAGTTACAATTTTCCACTTTCAGTTATAACTACTCCCTTATTCTCCATATCCTCCAAGGCCTCATCCACACTGCCCTCCGGCTGGTCAATACCACGAGATGCGTCGCGGATGAGATTAACCTTAAAATCATATTTCACTCCATCTAAGCAGCTAAAGTAAACGCAAACATCCAGGGCCAGTCCACAGACAAAAATTTCCTCTATACCCATACCCTTTAAATAGTAGTGGAGACCGGTCTGGGTTTTTTTGTCGTTTTCCAGAAACGCCGAGTATGAATCAACCTCAGGGCTGCTCCCTTTTCTTAAAATCAAATCCACCGGCTTTAAATCCAGATCCGGATGAAACTCTGCCCCCTCGCTTGCCTGCACGCAGTGATCCGGCCAGAGAATCTGTTTAACCCCGTCAATTTCAATTTCACTGAAAGGTTCTTTATCCTGATTGGAGGCAAAAGATATATGGCCGGCGGGATGCCAGTCCTGAGTGGCTATAACTTTACTAAACTTATCCATACCCGAGAGCTTATTAACCGCCGGGATTATCTTATCGCCCCCGGGCACCGCCAGGGCGCCCCCGGGGCAAAAATCATTCTGTATATCTATTATTACCAGTGCTTTTTTGGTAGCCATCTTGATTCCTTCTTTTACTGCAGTTTCTTTAATGAAGTTTCTATAAAAACCGGAAGATCCCCCGGGTTCCTGCTGAATATCAGGTTTCCGTCTGTAACCACTTCCTCGTCCCGGAACTGAGCCCCGGCATTTTCAATTTCCTCTCTTATGCTTTTATATCCGGTAGCAACTTTTCCCTTTATGACCCCGGCTGAAATAAGAAGCTGGGGGCCGTGGCAGATGGAAAAGACGGGTTTTTTGCTATTTACAAAATCTCGGACAAATTCCAGGACCTTTTTATTTTCTCTCAAATTTCCGGGCGATTTACCGCCGGGAATTAAAAGAGCGTCGTATTTATCTACGGAAGCATTTTCTACAGCTTCATCTATAGTTACTTCCGTACCTTTCTTCTTTCCTCTTACTGTATCCCCTTCTTTTATTCCCACATTTACCACCCGGTGCCCTTCCTCCCGGAAAGAATTCACCGGCTCGGTATATTCCGAATCTTCGAATTTGTCTCCAACAATAGCTGCTATAATTTTAGTCACTTTCTTCCTCCTTTTTTTTGTCAAATACCCCCGGTAGATGCATTCCGTCACAGAAAGGTTTATTCTTTGACTTTCCGCACCGGCAGAGGCTGTAGTGTTCCTGAGCCTCCGGAGTGCTGCCCCGGGGATCGTCCAGTTCAACATAACCTTCGGCATTTAAGGGGCCTCTGGGGTCCAGTTTCACCGCCGGCGACCGATCATAATTTTTATATTCCACCCCGTCAAGTGTATAACTCAAAGCTCCCGAAGGGCATTTTTTTACTGTATCTATGATTTCTTCCCTGGAGGCCTTTTTGGCTTTTATCCACCTCCACTCTTTAGGACGGAAAACCTCGGGCAGGTTTTTAAAACAGGCCCCGTCATGAGAACAAGCTCCCCGGTTGTCGTTTATGGTAATATCATCCCCTCGGTAACTTACAGTCTTATCTTTTTTTCTCCCGGGAAGCTTGCTGCCGCTGAAATTAATTTTCTCATGTATGCCGTCGCAGTAAGGAAAACTTTTCGATTTACCGCAGCGGCACAGGGCCGCGCTCTTTTTTACCCGGAGATCCGCCCCTTCCTCCTGCCGGATATTTTCCAGTCCGCTTAAAATATACGGTCCGTCTTGTATTACTTTAATTTTAGGTTTCTTTTCCATGAATCTCAGAGAATATCTTTTTTCTTTTCTTTAAATTCCTCTTTTGATATTTCGCCGGCGGCATATCTTTTTTTTAAAATATCCAGCGCGCTTTCTTCTTTCTCTTTATAACGCACCCCTCCTTTAGAAGCATTGACCGCCAGATAAACTGCCAAGGCTGCAACTACAATAACTATTACCAGCATAACTATACCTCCCGCGTTCCCCATTCCATAGCCGTAATTCATAAAATGCATTAATTACCTCCTGTGCATGCCTTTATTATCTTGCATACCTCTGCTGCTCTTTTTCATGTTTTGAAATTTTTCCCACTGCTCATTTGAAAAAACATCTTTGAACTTTAATAAATTTTC
>JBNJFW010000130.1:0-4327 GCA_051747165.1 Elusimicrobiota bacterium
GGCCAATATACCCGCCATGGGACTGGCGGTTAGCATAATTGTAACTATCGCTGTCAAGGCTCCGCCGGCTAATTCTGAGAGCAGCCCGGTATGGATAAAACCACCTGAATATCCTTCCGGGCTGTCCGGAGCTCTCATGGAAGATGATTGCTCTGCTTTTTGCTGATCGCTATGTTGAATGCCGGGGTCTCTTTCACCTACAGGAGTAAATTCAACATTGTGAACTATAAACCGCGGTCTATGCCGGGTTTCGTGGTTTAAAACAGCTCCGATTGAGATCCGATCTAATTCAGAAATTTCAAATTCATAAATCGATAATGTATAAGAAGATCGGCCAGGATATACCTGAAATCTTTTTATTTCTCCAAAAAGATCCGCAGACAATTCCCCTTCTCTATCCGAGGTAATGTCAAAAGTAATTGTTTTATAATGATCACCTATGGGATGCCTCAGATTTGGAGAAGAATCCAGATTTCTGAAGGTTGTGGCAAGATGATCCACCCTATAAGGTAATTCTTTCTCAAACAACTCCATATCCCTGCCGGGAGGATATGAATGGCGCTCGCCTGTAAACTCCAGGCCGGGCCCACGCACATAAAATTCATCCGGCCAGGGAAGTACCGTACTTTCTATTTTTCCTTCTGGTTCTTTTTCTTCTTCCCCGTCGCCATGCCCGGCAACATCATCCGGTTTCTCTAATATTATCTCAACCTTTTTAATTTGCTCTTCTGTAGCAATAGGATCAGGTTTGGGAATAATTTCGTCTAACTTATAATAGGTACCATGAAAAATTTCCATCAAAGGTATAAGAAAAACTACACCCAATGCCAGCAGCAGCTTTTTATTTATCTTATCAACTGGTATAGTTAAACTGAACTTCTTAAGTTTTACCCCCGAGACAGAAGGCAGCATCCAGCTCTGGGGATTAAGTATTGCAAACAAACTAAGCAAAGGAAAAAAAGGGATGCTACGATAATCAGAGCCGTAAGGAGCCCAAAAAATGGAATTAATTCGGTTTACCCCGCCGGAAAAGAGAAAAAAGGTAGGCGCCCAAAACATTGTCAAAACAAGTAAGGAAGTAATGTAAAAAGGCAAATATCCCGTTAAATAGGCGCCCAGGCCCAAATGCAGTAAAAGAGAAATTGTAGCACTTTCGGTAAATGTAATTTCTCTGCCCTGCTTATTATCAAACTGGAAATTTTCTTCTTTTACTCCGCCAAATACTTCATTTATGATAATTTGCTCGTTTTCTTCACTTACTATTTCCCGATATACTCCATATCTTTTCTCATCATCCGGCCTCGGACGGAAAGCCACTGCCGGAGTCAATTCTGCAACATATTCAGCCTTATTGAACATAGAATACTTACTCGGAAAAACAGCTCCCCGTATAGGTTTTCCCTCTTTATCAAATTTTCCCCTGCAAAGTCGTTCTATAAGCTCTTTTTCTGCAGTTAGAGCATGGGTGAACTCGTGAAGTAAAAGCCTACGAAAGTGAGAACGGCGTGATAAAAGAATAAGAGTCACTTCACTCCCCCCGCATAGGCCTATAATATTATTTATAATTACACTACGTAGAGCTGAAGGATGCCACCAGGGATAAACCTTAATCTGGCCTATCTTTCTGCGTTTCTCGGGTGATATCCACTCCCACATCCTCATTATATCTTCCAAATATGCCGGATATGATCGTAAATAGCGCACTCCCTTTATAGAAGGAAGGGAAGATAGATCCTCCTGTTTCAAAGATGGTAGAATATCCTTTAATAGCTGGTTGAGCTCATCCTGGTAAAAGTCACTTTCTATTTCTACCTTGGACCGTTTTATTGAATTTTTAATTAAATTGTTAATTGCATCATACGGCAAGCCGCTAATCAATCCGGCCTTGCGAATTATAGTAGCCATGGCCAAATCTCTATCTTCCAATATTGAAGGATTTAAAATAACCCAGCCTCTTAAATTAAAAGCATTGACTTGTATACCCAAAAAATTCAATAAATAAAAAAGAGTCCTAGACCCGACCCTTAGCCTGCCAGATTCAGCCAACTCCTCTAATTTTAAGTCATCAACTATATGGGAAAAACCATTGTCTCTGAGTAGTTCGGCCGCATTATTCACAATCTCATTATCTATGGGCTTATAAGCTGCCACCGGGGAAATAAATAAACCCGGAGCCAAAAGCAATCCTATGAATACAAGGACTCCGGCCAATATACCCGCCATGGGACTGGCGGTTAACGCTATTGTTACCATAGCGGTTGTAAAACCTCCAAGGATCCCTGGCAAAATGTCAATAAGTGAGGCCCCATCTTTTTTTCTTATGGGAGCAAGGCTTATTCTTAACGATTTACCGCCTTTAGCTTTGTTTTTAAGGAAGGTTTCATAAATCTCTCTTCTGCGATTTTGTATTGCAGTTGAACTTTCCTCCAACGCCTCCAGCATTTTTTCTATTTGACTTACGCGGTTTAAAAGTTCCTCTGTGTTATAAAGATTTATAATTGCTGATAGTTCATCTTTGGGCATAAAACTTTGCAGATAATTTCTAATGATATTCATACGCCGTTGTTCAATCAGGGTGTTATGCTCTCTTGCCCCGCCTATTCTTAGACCTGCATCCTTCTGAACTGAATTAATTGCCCCCATAAGGTCAAAAATACGCGTTACCTGCAAAGGATTTTCTACTTCCATATCCTTAACTTCCGCGTAAGTAAAAGACAGTGAAACATTCGCATAAACAGCTTCTGCGTGTTTTTCATCAACTTCAATCTCTTCCCAGTTTCCATCCGTGTTTTTTATAAGCCACTTATTTTCACCTTTTGCCGCGGTGTATTCTAATCCTTCATGGGAAATATTATACACCGGAAGTCTGCCTTCGGGAGTCTTAACTTCCTGTATAAAATCTTTATGTTTTTTCTCATTGAGCATTTCTTCCAGAGAATTATTTATTTTTACAAAGACAGCTCTAAGCCTTTCTTCTCCAACGGATTTGTCAATTTCGCTTCCCTTTATATAAACGAGAATCTCATCCCCCTGAACCGTAACGGCAACATTTTCAGCTTTGAATTCTTCCTCAAGACTTTCAGTTATTATGCGCAGGATATCCCTCATATGCCTATCGGTTTTCCAGTCCAGGCCCTCTCTTTTATGCTTTTTGTCGTATGATTTAAAGTTATTTACATCAATAAATACCGCAGTTGTATTTTCGGATCTAAACTCGGAAAGGCCCATTTCTTTATATTTTCCGTTTAAATACTTAATCCACGCATAGAACCTGTTCTTTCGCGCGATTCCCAGTTCGGCGTATCTCAAATTCATGTAATTAAGTTTTAATAAGCTTTCTTCTATTCTTTTTCTTATTGCTAAGGCTTCGGGGCCTGCCGGATCATCTTTTGAAGAAAGCAACTCCAAATCTTTTTCTATTTCCCCGAAAACATGACGGGGAAGAACAATCTCACCTTCTTCATTGCCCGGATAAACCTTTCCGGATTTTTCCTTTTCCACAAAGGCAGCAAGTTCCCCTTCTTTCATATCACTATAAGTATCTTCCGATATTAAATGAATATTGTCTGATTCGTGGCGAGTTTTTTCTCTGTATTGCGGAAACTCTTCACAAGCATCGGTGAGAGCCCATGCAAGAGACAGTTTTTCAAATGCGTATCCTTTTTTATTCTCAGCTCCCTCGGGTATCTCCTGATTTTTGAGCTTTGCCGAGCCGATATTAATCTGATTAATTTTCCCCTTAATTAAATTTTTATCTGCGGTAGTTAGAGAGCCCTCAATTTCTCGGTAAGCAAATGTACGAGCTTCATTAATTCTTTCTGCTACCTGCTCATAAGAACCTCCCAACACAAAAAGTGATGTTCCGAAGTAACCGAGTATCCTGCCTCCCTGAGTGTCAAATACCGGACCCATATTGCCTTCCATGGCCTGATAAAAAGCCTGCATATATCTATTACCGATTTCATACCCTCCCTCTGTTTTATTAAGCAGGGCCATGGGCATATTAATCATATAAAGATCAAGATCTTCATTTTCTTCCCTTTTTATCCTGTAAACCGCATTTAAAATTCCTTCGTAAATCGTATTCTGCAGTTTATTATCCTTCTCGATTGTTTCTCTAACCTTTTTCAGTTCGCTTTCTATGTGGTTCCGATAAGTTTCTGCACTAGTATGTTGATGGGCTTGAATAATTGCTTTACTTTTCTGAGTATCATCGGTGGGCAAGTTCTCGTTTTTAAGGAAGGCTCTATAGACCGCTGGCTCATTAAAAGGTATGCTCGTTTCCTTCTGAAGGGCTTCAATCATTTTTTCTATCTGGCTTACTCTT
>JBNJFW010000131.1:0-4308 GCA_051747165.1 Elusimicrobiota bacterium
ATATGTTATGAAAGTATATTTCCCCGTATTGTAAGAAATGCCGTAATGGATGGGGGAGGTGTTTTTGTCAACATAACAAATGACGGGTGGTTTCTTCAGACCGCCGGCCCCCACCAGCATTTTCTGCATTCGATAGTGCGCTCAGTTGAAAACAGAGTATGGACGGTAAGAGCCTCCAATACGGGCATATCGGCCATTATTGACCCGAAAGGCAGAATTATAGAAAAAACTTCGCTTATGGAAAAAACTGCTTTAAAAGGTAAAATAGGATTTAATAAGGAAAAAACTTTTTATTCGAGGTTCGGAGATGTTTTTGCCTATGTAATAGTTGCGCTTTTAATAGCTGGGATATACAAGGAGGAAAAATGTTTGAGGAATATGCGGAAAAAATAAAAAATATTGAAAGTCAGGTTGAGGATATTAGGGGGTTTCTTTAACTTAGCTCAGAAGAAGAAAAAATATGAGGAGCTTAAAAACAAATCCACCCGTCCGGGCTTTTGGGATAACAGCGAGTATGCTAAAGAAATAATGCAGGAAATGAGTTCGGTTGAATCCGATATTAAGCTTTTTGAAAAGCTCCAGGAGAAAAAAGATGATATAAAAACTCTTTTAGAGCTTGCCAGGGAAGAAAAAGAAAAAAGCCTGGAAAAAGAAATAAAAGAAAATCTGAAAAAGCTTAAAAAAAGAGTGGAAAAAGTTTCATTTCGCTTAAAGCTTTCCGGAGAGAATGACAGAAGCGACGCCATAGTTTCTTTGAGCGCGGGCGCCGGCGGCACGGAAGCCTGCGACTGGGTTGAAATGCTTACCCGGATGTACAGAATGTGGGCATCGGGAAACTCCTATGAAACATCGGTAATAGAACTTTTGCCGGGAGATGAAGCCGGAATAAAAAAAATAACATTTATGGTAAAAGGCGACTATGCATACGGATTTTTAAAAGGAGAAACCGGAGTGCACCGCCTGGTAAGGGTTTCCCCCTTTGATTCATCCGGCAGAAGGCATACCTCTTTTGCAGCCTGCGATGTCATCCCTTCCATAGGGCAGCAAATAGAAGTAAATATAAACGAAAATGATTTAAGAGTAGATACATACCGGGCTTCAGGTCACGGAGGACAGCATGTAAATAAAACTGACTCTGCGGTAAGAATAACCCATATTCCTACCTCGGTAGTTGTGCAGTGCCAGGACTCACCGTCCCAGCATGCAAACAGAAAAAAAGCAATGGAAATACTTAAGGCCCGTCTTTATGAATATGAAAAAGATAAACAGCGACAGTCTAATCAGAGAAGATATGATGAAAAAGGTGAAATAGGGTGGGGCAGGCAGATTCGCTCTTATGTTTTTATGCCATATCAGATGGTAAAAGATCACCGCACTGATTTAAAAGTATCAAATGTTGATTCCGTAATGGACGGGGAGATAGATGAGTTTATACAGGCATACCTGGACAGTGAGGCTTAAACCCGGGTAAATCAAATGGAAACTTTCGGGTAAGAAAAAAGTGCTAAAACTTTAAAATTGCCGAAAACTCCCATGAACTTAAATCCAGAATGTTTTGGCCGGCGGAAATATTTGTAACATCTACAGAAAAATTTTCAGATAAAGATATACCTAAACCGCAAAAGAAATCCACACTATCACTGACCGGTGTAGGATTATTTGAAGTTGTTTTAATTTCAGTTGAAATAACCTCTGAAGCTCCGGTAATATGCTCATATATGTCTGTCTGTTTAGTTGTGCTTTCTCTTTTGTAGTCCACCCGGTAAGTGGCTCCTATTCTGGCATCAAGCCAGCCGGCGGCATTCCATTCTATTCCCGTGGGTACCAGAATAGAAGATTTTTTTATTTCCCGGGTGGTTTTTTCAACCTTCGTAGAATAATATTGCAGGCTGTCCCTTTTTGTAAGCTTACGTCCTTCGTCACTTATATCTTCCTCTGCGGAATACTTAAAACCCACTCCGGAGCCGAAAACCAGATTTTTTGCCGCCTGCTTTTCAATACCGGCTGTAAGGAAAAACCCGTATTTATTTTTTTCTCTTTCTGTAGTTTGCGTTTCAGACCAGTTTTCTCTTTCTATAAAAGGAGGGCCATCCATTTCTGCTATGTTGTCAATTTCAAACGTATCTCTTTGCCCGCTAAGCTTTCTGGTAAAGACACCTCCGAAAGTTTTTAAATTCATTTTTTCAGTTAAAGGATAGGAAGAGTCCAAATTTAATTTAACCCGGAATCCGTCAAGTTCTTCAGTATCAAAACTGCGGTATGTTCTTTTATACAGCTCATCATCGCTGCCTCCGTGATAGTCGCTGCCTTCGGTTATTTCGGCATCAGCGCTTTCTTTATCAACTTGGCTTATAAACGAATAAGATAGAGAAGCGCCCATGAAAAGGTCGTTAATTTGAACATTGCGGGCCGAAAGAGAGAATGAAAGGGTGGAAGAATAAATTTTTAATTCGCCATTGTAATCCTGTCTTTTAAAAAGGGTTTCATCTTCATCATCTTCCTTTAAATAGGAATATTTGTAGTCTATATCGCTTTGAGTGTTTCTCAAATATGATATTTTCAAACCGCTGGTTTCTTTATCCTCTTCTTCCGGATCTAAGGGGTTGCTTATACCAAGTAATAAGTTAAGGTTTATATCGTTTGCATTATCAACGGCTTCACCGGATTCGCGGGTAATTCTCTGGTTTTCGTCACCTTCAACTTTTCGGTAGCTGTATTCACCGCTTCTGATTCCTACTTCTTCTAAGTCCTCATAATCGCCGTTGATGCCGTCTCCGTCACCATCTTCTCCGCCGGCATATTTTCTGCTATCTTCCTCAAAGTAAAACCTCCGGATATCAGCTTTTTCTCGGTTCCGGTTTAATGAAGCAAACGCTCCTATATTGAGCATATCCGAGAGAGGAGTTACACTGCCGGCAAAAAAGTTACTATCATCCGCCACACCGGCAATGGCTTTGTCGGTTCCATATAAGCCAAGATTGGATAGCTGGGTATATATCCTGTATCCTTGCACCTCGGTTATATTGGCGGTATTAACTGACATGAAATCAGTATATTCATCTGAAATGATTCCGGTAAGATTCGGGTTGATACCCATGCTTCGCCTGGAAACTTCTGAAATCCCGGCGAATGCAGAACCACCCAGGAGCATTGTCATTGACAGGTAAAGACCTAAAAACTTCTTCATTGCTTTCTCCTTTTATCTTTATACCGCTTCAAAACTGATTTAAAATGCCAAATTTCAGGCTATCAGAATTTTAGCGTCAATGACAATTCCCATGCGCTCAAATCCAGTATGCTTCCATTTGAAGCAAGACCCGTAGCATCAACTCTGAGATTTTCGTTAACCAGGAAGCCTACGCCGGAATAAAAATCAACTTTATCTACTGCTTTAAATTGGTCAGCTTCCTTTTCAGTAGTTACACTTTCAACAGAGTCATCTTCTTCATTACCTTCATAATTTGTTGTTTCTGTTTCGATGGTTTCTTTAGTAAAATCCACCTTGTATGTGGCTCCGAGCCTTGCGCTCAGCCAGGTGTTGGGTTTCCACTCAAAGCCCACCGGCACAAAAATTGAGTTCTCTGCCGTTTTTGCTGTTGTTTTTTCAATGCTCTGGGAATATTCCTTTGTTCCGTCCTCATCGGTAAGTTCTCTACCCTGGTCGCTTATATCTCTTTTAAGACTGTGCTCAAAACCCAGGCCGGCTGACATTAAAAGCATATCCGAGAGTTCTTTTTCGAGCCCGCCTGCAGCTGTAATCTGAGTATTGCTTTTTTCTATTTGAGTAGTGCGGGTTTCCTCCCATTTTTCTGTATCAATAGTCATTCCGCCGTCCTGTGTTATTTCATCGCTCTTAGCTTCTTTTTTATCACCTGTTATCTTTGATGTGTCAAAAGCGGCATACCCTCTCAGGTTAATAGCAGACCGCAGGGGGTATAAAGCGCTTACTTTCAGGCCTATTTCGGAGCCGCTGAGCTCTTCTTTATCATCTCTTGCGTACTTGCGCTGATAAGTACTGTCTCCGGTGTGAAGCGAACTGCCGCGATCTACAACGGCGTCAATCTTATAATTGTTAACGCTGCTTATCAGAGAAAAAGCTGCTTCCGCATCCAGGTTAAAATTACCCAACTCAAATTGCCCGAGTGAAAGGGCCAGTCTTAAAGTGGATGTGGAGTCCTTTACCTGGCCGCTGTAATCCTGTTTTTCAAAATCATTTTCATCAGCTATGGCTTGAGAGGAAAGGCTGTATTCATAATTGATGTTTTTATTTGTATCCCGGTCATATGTCAATCGATAACCTATGTTTCC
>JBNJFW010000132.1:0-4305 GCA_051747165.1 Elusimicrobiota bacterium
GTTATGAAATAGGGAAGTGAAGTATTCCAGGGTCCTTATAAAGCTCAGCGGAGAGTTTCTGGGGGAAAACGGAAACGGTTTCTCTGCAGAAGCGGCAAGAGATACCGCCAGAAAACTGGCCGGGGTTATTTCTCAGACCCAGGCTGCTGTTTTAGTTGGGGGGGGAAATATAATGAGGGCCCGCGCCGCTAAGGGCCTGGGAAGGTTAAACGCCGATTACATGGGAATGACAGCCACATTGCTCAATGCCATAGGGCTTAAAGACGCTTTTGATTCCATAGGCATTGATTCAAAAGTTTTAAGTTCTCTTGATTTAAGGGGGATAACCGACCCGTTTAATGCTGTCAGGGCCCGGGCCTTGCTTCAGGAAGGCAGTACTCTCATACTGGCAGGGGGAACCGGTTCACCTTTTTTTACCACGGATACGGCGGCCGCTTTAAGGGCTCTGGAAATAAATGCCGACGCCCTTTTAAAGGCCACTAAAGTGGACGGCGCTTACGATAAAGACCCTGAAAAAGACAGCCAAGCCCGCCTGATAAAAGGCTTGATAAGCATTGAGGAGGCAATTTCAAAAAATCTGGAAGTTATGGATATTTCGGCCTTCTCTCTTCTTAAAGGCAAAGGCATTGATATAGTTATATTTAACTTTAGGCAGGAGGGAAGCCTTAAAAAAGCAGTCAGGGGGGAAGCAGTAGGAACAGTATTAAGATAAGTTTAAGCTTTTTAAAAGGAGAGCAGCTATGGCTACAATGGCAGAAATAGAAAAAAATGCGGAAAAAAGAATGCGTAAAGTTGAAGACCTTCTGGCAAAGGAGCTCCGGGCAATCAGGACTGGCCGCGCTTCCGCCGGTCTGCTGGAAGGAGTCAGGGTTGATTACTATAACTCCAAGCTTCCTTTAAACCAGGTTGCCAACATAAATATTCCCCAGCCCAGACTTGTTGAAATAAAAGTATGGGATGAAAATGCCGTTAAACCGGTTGAAAAAGCCCTGGTGGCGGCAAATATAGGAATGACTCCTAATACCGACGGAAAGACCATAAGACTTAATGTGCCCAGCCTTACTTCCGAAAGGCGCCAGGAACTTGTTAAAAGGGCAGGAGTCATAGCTGAAGAATTTCGCATAGAAATAAGAAATATAAGAAGGGAAGCCAAGGACAACGTAAAGAAACTTCAGCAGGAAGGCACTATATCCGAGGATGACTATTACAGAAGCGTTGATGACCTCCAGGAAACTACCAATAAATATATTAAAAGCATTGACGAACACCTTGAGAAAAAAGAAAAAGAAATCAAGGAAGTTTAAGTTTTTTTGTTAAGTAAGAGGGATTATCCCCGCCACATAGCTTTTATCATGGATGGCAATGCCCGGTGGGCGCGTATGCGCGCCCTTGACATTGTCTGGGGTCACCGCAAAGGAGCCCAGAGGGTGGAGGAAGTAATAAGCCGCTGTTCTGACCTGGGAATGGACTGCCTTTCGCTTTTTGCCTTTTCAACCGAAAACTGGAAAAGGCCTGAAAAAGAGATTAACGCTTTAATGGAGCTTTTTGTGGAATACATAAACAGCCGGCTTTTGGAACTGAAAAAAAACGGAATACGCTTTCTTCTTGCGGGTCGGCGGGGTGATTTTTCAGAAAAAGTTAATGAAGCTTTTAGAAAAGCCGAAAAGGAAACGGCATCCGGAAAAAATATGGATCTTGTGTTTTGCGTAAATTACGGAGGGCGTTTAGAGATTGAAGATGCCGCCGCGCGCAAAAGAAAAAACGAAAGCATTTCAAATTTTTTTTATGCTCCTGAGATACCGGATATAGACTTGCTTGTGAGGACCAGCGGAGAGCAGCGGATTTCTAATTTTATGCTCTGGAAACTTGCTTATTCGGAGTTGTATTTTACGGATACCCTCTGGCCCGATTTCACAGAAGAAGAAATGAAAAAGGCTTTGAAATCTTTCAAGGCCAGGCGTAGAAAATTCGGAATGAGGCTTTAATTTGCATAAAAAAAGATTATTTTCAGCAGTTGCAGCAATAATTCTCAGCTATTTGTTTGTTTTATGGGGCGGCCTTGCTTTTTTTCTTCTGGTTTTTGCCCTGGCCCTGGGAGCCCTTGGCGAATTTTACTTCATGGCTGATAACAAAAAGCTTCCTTCTCAAAAAATATGGGGAAGCATTATTCTTGTCGTATTTTTTTTGAATGCGTATTTTATTAATTACTCTTACCTTAAAGAGTCCGCAGGCGATATGCGCAATTTTATTTTATTTCTTGCTATAGCCGGTGTGCTTATGCTAATAGTTTTTAAGTCCGAGATAAAGGAGACAGCTGTCTCCTCGGGCATTACTCTTCTGGGTGTTTTATATATCGGCTGGCTTATGCTCCATGCGGTGTTTTTGAGAAACATGAGGCCTTACGGCTATCATTTTACCATTATTGCCCTGGGCTGCACATGGATTGCGGATTCGGCGGCTTTTTATATAGGCGGAAAGCTGGGAAAAAAACCCCTGCATCCCGCCAGTCCCAATAAAAGCAGGGCGGGAGCCGTCGCTTCAGTTGTATTCGGAGCAGGGGGAGCTGTTTTAATTGTATATCTGCTGGGCCTTGATTTCATGACACCGGCCCAGATTATAATTCTGGGCGTTGTTATAGGAGCAGCGGCCGTTATGGGAGACCTGTGCGAATCAGCTCTTAAGCGCAGTTTCGGCATGAAGGATTCCGGTTCCTTTCTTCCGGGGCACGGAGGTTTACTTGACCGTCTGGACAGCCTTTTATTTACTGTCCCGACTGTATATTATTTTGCAGGGTGGTACTTGCTGTGAGCGTTAATGTAGCGGTAATGGGCTCTACCGGCTCTATAGGTACCAGCGCTATTGATGTAATTGAGAACCTTGAAGGTTTCAATATATTCGCCCTAAGCGCCAATACGAACACAGAAAAGCTTAAAAATCAGATAAAAAAACACCGGCCTGCTTATGCCGCCATGGCATCTGAAAATGCCTTTGATACCCTGGCCAAAGAGCCGGAAGGCCCGGGTTCCACGAAACTCCTGAAGGGAATGGAGGGCATATGCGAGCTGTGCTCCATGGAAGAGGTGGACATAATTGTAAACGGACTGGCCGGCATTGCCGGCCTGTCACCGGCGGTGGCGGGCCTGAAAGCAGGAAAAAGAATGGCCATAGCAAATAAGGAGTCGATAGTTATGGGCTGGCATTTAATCCGGGAGGCGCTTGCTTCGGGGGGACAGCTTATTCCGGTGGACAGCGAGCATTCAGCTCTTTTTCAGCTGATAAAAGATGAGGACAAAGAAAACATCCGTCGTTTGATTATAACCGCCTCCGGCGGTGCGGTTTACCATAAAAGCTTAAAAGAGCTGGAAAAGACAGGAATAAAAGAGTGCCTTAATCATCCCACATGGGATATGGGCCTTAAGATAACCGTGGATTCGGCCACTCTTATGAACAAGGGCCTTGAAATAATAGAGGCGCATTACCTTTTTGATATGCCGCTTGAAAAAATAGACTTTCTTATTCATTCCCGCTCTATAGTGCACGGTCTGGCGGAGTTTAAAGACGGCTCCATTACGGCCCACATGGGCCCTCCCGACATGAAAATACCCATACAGTATGCCATAACTTATCCTCAAAGAAAAGAAACCCCCGCCGGCCCTCTTGATTTTAAAGATATGTTTAACATAAAATTTTCCCGCCCGGATGAGAAAAAATTTCCCTGCCCGGCCATAGCCCGCAGGGCCGCCTCACAGGGAGGAATGAAAAATATACTTTTATGCGCCGCAGATGAAATAGCGGTGGAAGCTTTTTCCCGGGGCGAATTGAAATTTACTTTAATAGGAAAATTTATTGAGGAAGTTATAAATGAAGATATAAGCTGCTGTCTGGATAGTGTGGAAGACGTGCAAAACTCCTACCGGGAAGCGCTTGAGATAGCCCAATCGCGGCTGAGAAAAAAAGGAGTGTGGAAATGAGTTTTTATAAGGTGCTGGCTATTTTGTTTACCTTTACGGTGGTTATTTTTGTGCACGAGCTGGGTCATTTGCTCAGCGCCTTGAAATTTAAAGTGGATGTAAAGAAATTTTCACTGGGCTTCGGAAAAGAACTTATAGGCTATACTTATAAGGGCATAAGATTCACGATTTCGGCTATTCCCCTGGGAGGATATGTAAGCATGAAGGGCGAAGACCCTTCAAAAGAAGAGGCCTCCGAGGAGGGCTCGCTTATGAATCTTGACCCTCTTAAAAGAATAGTTGTTTTGTTTTCCGGGGCCGCGATGAATTTCATAGCCGGAGCCCTTATCTTTTC
>JBNJFW010000133.1:0-4295 GCA_051747165.1 Elusimicrobiota bacterium
GAAAGAAGCAGCGGGAAAGAAAAGTGAACGTGAAGTAAGGAAAGAAGCAGCGGGAAAGAAAAGTGAACGTGAAGTAAGGAAAGAAGCAGCGGGAAAGAAAAGTTAAGGAAGGAAAGAAGGTAGGGGGAAGAAAAAGGTCGGAAAGAACAACGAGAGCAAGAAAAAGAGATTAAAGAAGATAGCAGTGAAGAAAAGTGAAAGTGAAAGAAAGAAGCTGGCGGGGAAGAAAGGACGGGGAAGGAAAGTAGAGAGAAAGAAAAGAATGATGAAATAAGGTAGTGAGAAGAAAAAAGGTGTAAAGAAGGCAGGGTTGAAAAAGGTGAGGAGAGAAGGCAGGGGGAAGAAGGGGGAAGGAAAGATAGTAGGGGGTAAGAAAAAAGGCGGAGAGAAGGTAGAGCGGCAGAAAGAGGGATGAAAGAAGGTGGAGGGGGAGGAAAAGGGGGGAGAGAAATATGAGTAATAAATTTGTAAGAAAAAGAATAAGGGATTTTAAGCCCTATGAGGTTTCCGAGATAGATGAAGGGGAGATAAAGCTTGATGCCCAGGAGAACCCTTATTCCATTCCCGAGGAAGTGACGGCCCGGATAAAGGAAGCTATAGTAGATCTGTCATTTAACAGGTATCCGGATCCTTCTTATATGGAGCTGAGAAATATGATTTCTTCCTACTGCGGGGTTAAAAGCTCCAATATTCTTTTGGGTAACGGCTCAGATGAGTTGATTCTTTCTCTTCTCCTTGCTTCAGCAGGGGAAGGCAGGAGAGTTGCTGCGCCTTCGCCTACTTTTTCAATGTATGGCATACTGGCAAGGCTTACGGGAAGCAGTTATATAGAATGTGCCCTTAAAAAAGGTTTCGAGCTTGATGTGCCTAAGCTGCTTGAACTTGAAGCCGATGTCACTTTTATAGCTTATCCGAATAATCCGACCGGAAACTGTTATAAAAGAAAAGATATGGAGCATTTGATAAAATCTTCCTCCGGTATGGTAGTGGTTGATGAGGCTTATTACGAGTTTTCGGGTAAGAGTTTTGCCACTCTGGTTGATGAGTATGAAAATCTTGTTGTTTTGAGAACTTTTTCTAAGGCTTTTGCCCTTGCGGGTATAAGAGCGGGCTATCTTATATGCAATGAGGGTCTGGCCCATGAGTTTAGAAAAGCGCAGCTCCCCTATAATTTAAGTGCTTTAAATGAGGAAATACTTAAAATAATATTATCTAAAAGAAGAAGAATACTGGATTCTGTGGAGCTGCTTATCAGTTCAAAAAACGCCATGGAACAAAAGCTCAGGAAACTTCCCGGGATAGAAGTTTATCCCTCCGACGCTAATTTTATACTTTTAAAGATAAATAAAATAAATAGAGTTGTGGATTCCATGCGCAGAAATAAAATCCGGGTTAGAGAATTTTCGGAACCGGGTTTAAGGAATTATCTCAGGGTTAGCGTGGGAGCGGGAAGCGAGAACAGAAAGTTTATAAAGGCAATGGAGGAATCTTTATGAGAGAGTCACGAAAAGAAAGAAAGACTTCGGAGACGGATATCTCCGTTGAGCTTCATATTGAGGGGGAAGGCAATTACGGTATTGATGTTCCCGGGGGTATGTTTAAGCACATGCTTGAACTGCTGGCAAAGCATTCCGGAATAGATATGCAGATAAAGGCTTCGGGAGATACGGAAGTTGACCTGCATCATACAGTGGAAGATACCGGCATTGTGCTGGGAAAGGCTTTTGATGAGGCCCTGGGAGACAGGAAAGGTATTGAAAGGTACGGGTATTCGATGATGCCGATGGATGAGACTCGCTGCGATGTGTGCGTTGATTTAGGCGGCAGGGCAAACCTGGTTTATAATGTGGATTATCCTTATCTTCCGGATTCGGTGGAGAGTTTTGATTACGGATTGCTGAAGGAGTTTTTAAAGGCTTTTGCGGATAATTCCCGCTCCACCATCCATATAAACCGCGTTTATTCTGCGGAAAGCGCCCATCACCTGGCTGAGGCGGTGTTTAAGGGCCTGGCCCGGGCTTTGCGCCAGGCCGTCAGGGTTACTTCCGGAGAAATGCCTTCTACCAAGGGCCTTATTTAATTGAGCTCAGAGTCCGCTAAGGCATTAAAATGGAGCTGATAGTGAGAGTGGATTTGAGCGCTCAGGTTAAGTTAATTATATATAAAGCAGGTTGCTTTCATATGAAGCAGTTATCTCTCAGGTGTTAAGTTTTTTTAGGCGGATATTGTACAGATATTTGCATGTGCATGATATGAGAAAGGGGTTTATATGATTATTATTCCCGCAATAGATATAAGAGGCGGAAACTGTGTCAGGCTCAGGCAGGGAAATTTTTCAGATGAAACAATTTATTCATCTGATCCTGTAGAAGTGGCAAAAAAGTTTAAGCAGCAGGGAGCTCAAAGAATTCATGTTATTGATCTTGACGGAGCTTTTTCAGGCAAGTCAAAGAATGCTGATGTTATTGTAAGAATTGCAGCAGAAACAGAACTGCCTGTTCAGACCGGAGGAGGCATAAGAAATTACGAAATCATAAAGAAGCTTTTAGGCTCCGGAATACAAAAGGTCATAATGGGTACGGCTGCTATATATGACCGGCAGCTTTTGCGCAGGGCTTTAAATGAATGGCCGGGGCGAATAAGTGTGGGCATAGATTCAAAATCCGGAAAAGTGGCGGTTAAGGGATGGAAGGATGTCAGCTCAAAGAGAGCCGATAAGCTGGCCCTTGAAATGGAAAAAGAGAGGGTGGGGGAAATAATAGTTACGGATATAAAGACAGACGGGATGCTTAAGGGCCCGAATTTAAAATGGATAGAAAAAATAGCATCCGGCTTGAGTATTCCGGTAATAGCCTCCGGAGGCATATCAAGTATAGAGGATATAAAAGCTATTAAAAATCTGGGGCAGGATAATATAAGCGGTATAATAGTAGGTAAAGCTATCTACAGCGCTAATGTTTCGCTTTCGGAGGCAATAGAGGCTTTACGGGAGTAGGATAAAAAATAACAGTAAAGTCCGGAAATAAAGTCTTAAGATTTAATGGACGGATTTGCTGAGGCAAAAGTTTAAGAAATAGCTCATATGCCTGTAAAGTGCTGTTGAGTTTAATAAAAAAGATAAATAAAAATTATTTCAAGATATCTGCAGTTAGGGTGTTTTAAAACAGCTAAGATAGTATTTTGGTTAAGGGCTTTGTTAAGATTAAAGATAGCCCGGTTAGTAACAAATTAAATTGAAAGGGAAAAATTAAAATGGATATGACAAAACTTAAGTTTGATTCAAATGGTCTTATTCCGTGCATAACGCAGGATTACCGCGACGGCAGGGTTTTGATGCTGGCTTATATGAATGCCGAGTCTATTGAAAGGACTCTCCGGGAGAAGAAGGCCTGCTATTTTTCCCGCTCCCGCAATAAGTTATGGCTTAAAGGGGAGGAGTCGGGAAATGTGCAGCATGTAAAAGAACTTTTTATTGATTGCGACGGCGATACTGTTCTGATTAAGGTGGAGCAGAAGGGCGGCTGCGCATGTCATAAGGGATACCGGTCCTGTTTTTTTAGAAAGTGGGAGGAGGATGGGTTTAAGAAGTGCGAAGAGGTAGTAAAAGACCCCGGTAGCATGTACAGTAAGTAATATTTTCTTGGAGATTTTTTGCGGGGCCTTTTAAGTGTTTTATGGATTTTAAAGAGAAGGGTATTTATTTTATTTTTGACCCCTTAAGCTGGAATGTCTCCCCCTGGGAAGAATCCATCCGCGGGCTTTTTCCGTATTTGCTGGCCGTACAGCTCAGAAGTCCTGCTATGGATTTAAAACAGATAAGCGAAACGGCAAAAAAACTGGTGAAGATACTCTCAGCTTCCGGTCTGCCTCTGATAGTAAATAATTATCCCCGGGTGGCGGCGGAGGCGGGAGCCGGGGGTGTGCACCTGGGAAAAAAAGATATGCCTTTGAGAGAGGCCAAGTTTGTTTTCAATGGTTTTATAGGCGCCTCCAGGCATACAGTTAAAGGCGCGCGTGAGGCGGAAAGCGCGGGAGCTTCTTATATAGGTGCGGGCCCTGTATTTCATACATCCACTAAGAATACCCGCAGAAGCCCTATAGGTTTAAAGGGCTTTGAAAAAATAAAAGAGGCCGCGAATATACCGGTTATACCTGTAGGCGGCATAAAGGAGCAAAACTGCGGCCTGCTTAAAGGGAGGACAAATGCAGTTGCTGTTTCCTCAGCTATAAATACTTCTTACTCTCCGGATCAGGCGGCGCGCAGGATTTACGGAAGGATTTAGTTTTTTTCAATG
>JBNJFW010000134.1:0-4294 GCA_051747165.1 Elusimicrobiota bacterium
TTTAATATTAATTCCTCCCATCTGCTGAAAATATGTAAACTGGGTAATTTCCAGACCGTCCAGCCAGACCTCCCAGCCCAGGCCCCACGCTCCCAGCGTAGGGGACTTCCAGTCATCTTTTATTAACCTTAAGTCGTGTTTTTTAAGGTCTATGCCCAGGCTTTTAAGGCTGGAGCGGTAGAGCTTTTGCGAATCATCCGGGGCAGGCTTAAGAATAACCTGGTACTGGTAGTAATGCTGCAGCCTGTTGGGGTTATCGCCGTAGCGACCGTCAGCAGGCCGGCGTACGGGTTCCACAAAAGCCACTTTAAAGGGCCTGTTTCCAAAACAGTAAAAAAAAGTAGCGGGATTGAATGTCCCCGCCCCTTTTTCTATATCATAGGGCTGGGTAAGAAGACATCCCCTGGAGGCCCAGTAATTATTTAATTTTTGTATCAGTTCCTGAAAGTACATTTATCCTCCGTCCGGTCAAACAGGCTTATAAAATTAAAGCTTTTAAAGTCCCTGTTAAAGTGGTATTTTACAAATTTGCCGATGATATTTCCAATTTCTCTCTGTATCTCTCTTTCCACAACCCTCTCCGAATTAAGTTTTCTTATCTCGCTAAGAGCTTCAGCAGACACCGGGATACAGTGTTTTTCTCTGGAAAAGCATTTAACACATCCCACTCCCCCCTCCCGGGGTATGAAAAGCATTTTTTGATCTGCTTTTTTAGCGCAGTGAATACAAGAAAACATATTGAGCCTGTATCCTGAATACTTTAAAAGCCTGAAAAGAAAAAGCCATACGCAAGAGCTATTCTTTTTATACTTAAGCTCTCTCATAAATTCAACCAGCAAAGAGTAAATTCTCCTGTCGGGATCATGCTCGGCGGTTAAAATATCCAGGCCTTCAAGCATTAAAGAAGCGTATCCGAAAAGCTTCATATCCTCTCTCAGCTGCATATTGGTTTCAAGGGGAAAACATCCGGTAATAGTGTAAAGCTCTTTTCCGGGCTTTCTGTAAAGCATAAACTTATTTTCGGAAAAAGGCTCCAGCAGGGCTGCATAACGGGATTTTGTCTTTCTGGAACCTTTTGCCGAGGCTTTAATTTTACCTTCAAAGGGAGTATATATTACTACTATACGGTGACCGTGGCCGTAATCATAACTTTTTAAAACTATTCCTTTGCCGGATACAGTATAAGACATTTAATTTAGAGTACAAGCCACAGGGCCAGAAGAAAATATACTCCCAGCCCCAGAACATCTATAGCCGTGGTTATAAGGGGGCCGGTGGAAACAGCGGGGTCAATATTTTTTTTATGAAATATAACCGGCAAAACAGCACCCAGGCATGCCGAAAGGGCAATAGCCAGTATTATGCCCAGGCCGCCGGCCTGTCCTATGCGGGAAGTAAAGCGCCAGGAGGCATAAACCCAGAGCATAATTCCGAAACCCAAAGCTATAATCAAGCCGGCTTTAAGCTCGTTTAAAACCATGGGCAGCCAGCTGCCGCCGTTTTTTTCCAGCGCCAGGCGCCGTACCACAACAGTGGAAGATTGCACGCCTACATTTCCGCCCATATCCATTATAATAGGAATAAAGACCGCAAGAGCTGCTACTTCCTGAAGCGCTCCTTCAAAAAAACCTATTATCACCGCCGCCGCGATACCCCCGGCAAAAGAAGTCATCAGCCAGAGCCAGCGGGCTTTTGTGGCCTTGATTATACTGTCAGTATCATAATCCATTTTCTCGATACCGGCATGGAGCGCCATATCCTCACTGTTTTCCTGTTCTATTACGTCTATTATATCATCAATTGTTATTATACCCTCCAGCTTCTCTTCTCTATTAACCACCGGAGCAGAAAGCAAGTCATAGTGGGCAAAAAGATGCGCCACGTGCTCCTGGTCATCATTAACATAGACCTTTATTTTATCAACAGGCTTGGCTGTTTCTTCAATTTTACTTTCAGGATCCGCAGCCAGCAGGCGCTGAAGGGAAATGCCCGATACAAGAAGGCCGGAATCATCACTTACATAAATAGAATGTATATTGCGGATACTTTTTCTGTTTGCTTCTTTCTGCAGGACTAAAAGCGCCTCTTTGGCGGAAATACCTGGAGGCACACTCACAAACTCGGTTGTCATCCGCCCGCCGGCTGTGTCCTCTTCGTATGCAAGAAGTTCTTTTACATCTTCCGCTTCTTCCCTTTTCATAAGCGAAAGCAGGTAATCAACCCGCTGCCTGTCAAGTTCAAAGAACATGTCAGCCCGGTTATCGGGAGCCATTTCGTTTAATATGGAGGCAATAACTTTTTCACCCCCCGCTTTTAATATTTCATCCTGGAAATCCCGGGGCAAGTTTTCAAAAACCCTCACCTTGTTTTCAAATAACAGGAGTTTAAAAATAAGTATTCTCTGTTCGCTGTCGAAGCGGTGCCATATTGAAGCCATATCTGCCGGCTGAATCCGGGAGGAAAGCCGGGTAATGCGGGCTTCATCTTTGGTGCGGATGAATTTTTTAAGTTTTCTTGCCAGCTGGATTAACTGAAATCTGGTAATCATAACAGCAGATAAGCCGCAAGGGCAAAATATACACTCAAACCCGCCACATCAATTAAAGTAGTTATTATGGGCCCCGTAGCCACTGCGGGGTCAATACCGAATCTTCTGAAAACAAAGGGGAGAAAAACCCCGGTTACAGCTCCTATCAGCATCACCAGTCCTATACCGCCGCCGGTGGCTATCCATATGTTAGACATTTCTGCAAGAGCCCCGTATCTAAAATATGATAAAAGCCCCAGGAGCAAAGCATAAGCGGCGCTTAAAATAAAACCGGTGGCAAACTCTTTTTTCAATATTTTCACCATTCTTCCCGACTCAAACTCCCCAAGGGCAAATCCTCTTACCACCACAGTTGAAGACTGCACCCCTATGGTTCCTCCCATGTGCATTATTACAGGAATAAAAGCAGCAAGAGCCACAACCTGTTCAAGGGCGACTTCATAACGGCCGATAACCCCCGCCGCGGCGATACCTCCCAGCCAGGCCAGAAAAAGCCAGGGCAATCTGGTCTTAAGCGCTCTTACCAGCCCGGTCCTTCTGAATTCGGCGGGATCAAGGCCCGACATTATGGCTATATCTTCTTCCGCCTCCTGCTGTATTACATCAACTATATCGTCAACTGTAACCACCCCTATAAGCCGGCCGGCAAAATCAACAACGGGAGCGGAAAGCAAATCGTAGTGAGAAAAAATTCGGGCAACCTCCTCCTGGTCCATATCCGCTCTGAGTTTTATATTATCAACCGGTCTCATTAGTTCGGATACTTTTTTATTCGGGGGCGCTGTAAGCATTTTCTGCAAAGACACCGCTCCTGTTACTCTTCCAATTCCGTCCACACAGAAAAGAGCGTATATGTTTTTTACTTCCTGTGAAGTAAGGCTTTCCTGGAGTCTAACAAGGCCTTCGCGGGCGCTCATCCCGGGCCGGAGCTTTACAAATTCGGTAGTCATTTTACCACCGGCTGTTTCAGGCGGGTATTCCAGCAGTTCTTTTACGTCATCAACCTCGTCTTTTTCCATTAAAGAAAAAAACTTTTCTGCCACAGATTCCGAAAACCTGGAAAACATATCTGCCCTGACATCGGGAGACATCTCATTTAGTATCTTTTTTAATTCTCCCGTAGGCTGTGTTTCCAGAAAGGTTTTTTTGCAGTCTAGGGAAAGTTTTTCAAAAAGCTCAACTTTACGCTCAAAACCAAGCATTCCAAACAGCTCTTTTCTTTCCTCTTTTTTAAAGTGGTTCCAGATGCGGGAAAGGTCCGCAGATGGTATATGCTCTAAAACAGCGGGAATCTCTTCCAACTTTCCCCTATTAAAAGCATCTTTTATCTCCGGTATGAAGACGGCGGCGTTTTTCATTTTCATGGCAGGGATAATATTATCAAATCATCCCTGTATTATCAACTTTTCCCCGAGGAAAAATTGCTCTTTTACTCTTTAGTTTCGGATTGCAAAAGGTAGTTGTTTGCCAAATGTACTAAAAATCGTACAAATACGAAAAACATGAAGTATGTAAAACTAAGCACAAATTATCTGAATATATAAAAAAGTTAAATTCAAACTTCTATCACCCTCGATTGTATGAATGGCAGCAAAAAAACCGCCGCATTACTAAATGCGGCGGCCTTTGCTTTATTGAGATTTTTATCTCTCGGGAGTATCAGGAACTTCTTCTCTTTCTCTGTCTCTGTCTCTTTCCTTTATTCTGTCCTGTACGCCTTCCTGTGCTTTCTCTCTCATTTTCTCC
>JBNJFW010000135.1:0-4196 GCA_051747165.1 Elusimicrobiota bacterium
CCAGCTCAAACACACCACAAACACTGTTCCTGCAGTATTAAAGGAAGTCAGATACAAGATTAATATAAACACCCTTCACCGGGAGGATGACAAAGAACTGCGCCTCAACGAAATAGGCAGGGTTGTAATAAAAACACAAAAACCAATAATGTACGACCCCTATGTAAGAAACCACGCCACGGGCTCATTTATAATAATAGACGAACTTTCAAATGCCACTGCCGCCGCGGGAATAATATGGTATCCTTCAAGCAAACTCCCCCGGCCGGAAGAAAACAGCAAGGGCAGTTAAACATACATTTCGCAAAATCATTTGACAATATGTATATCATTTCGTAAAATGGTTTTACAAAATGAAGGATTTAGATATACAAGATTTACTGGAGTTTAACCGGCTTGCCCGGAAAGACGGGAAGAAATACAAAAAAAAACGATTTCTATTCCCTGATATCTCCTCATTCAGCGGAAAGCATTTTGTGGGAATCGCGGGCCCGCGGGGTGTAGGAAAAACCGTAATCCTAAAACAGCTTGCCCTTGAAACTCCGGACTCTTTTTATATATCCCTTGACACATTCAACGGAGATCTCTTTAAACTGGTAAAAAATTTAAACAGCAAGCTGGGCATAAAGGTTTTCCTGCTGGATGAAATACATTTTAATTCTGCCTGCGATGAGGGGTTAAAAAAAATATATGATTTCCTGGATGTCCGGGTTGTCTTTACTTCTTCGGTTTCTTTTTCTCTTTTTAAATCTTCCCGGGACCTTTCCCGCAGGGTTATTATAAAAAAACTTTATCCTTTTTCTTTCCGGGAATTTCTTTTTTTCACTGAGTCAGCAAACATTAAAGCTCTTGATTTTGAAGACATATTAAACAAAGGCTGGGATAAAAAAATACTGCATTATTCAGACAGGTTCGAGCACTATCTCAAAGGCGGAAATATGCCCTTTTCGCTTCATGAATCCGAACCTTTAACTCTGCTTGAAAATATACTTAATACTGTAATTGTAAAAGATATACCATCGCTTCAAAAGATAGCGGTCGATGAAATAGAAACCATCAAACAGGTAGTTGAATTTACAGGCAAGTCCGAAGTGGACGGAATAAACTACAGCTCCATATCGGATAATCTGAAAATAACAAAGTATAAGGCGAAGCAGTATGTCTCGCTGCTGGAAAAGGCTTTTATTCTTATGAGAGTAATGCCCGCCGGGACCAATGTAATGAAAGAACCCAAGATACTTATGGCTTTGCCCTACAGGCTACTGTTTCAAAACTACGCCTCCGCAATCGGCCCCCTGAGGGAAGACTTCTTTGTGGAAGCAGTTCTCTCTGCGAAAAAAGAAATTAAATACCTTAAATCCACCAGAGGCTCAAAAACCCCTGATTATATTATAAAAAACAAAGAGGGCACTATAATTGTAGAAGTGGGGGGCAAGGGTAAAGGCAGGGAGCAGTTCAAGGGCATAAAAGAAAAAAAGAAACTGATACTCACTCATTCACTGGATACAACTGGAATAAAGCGACCCCTTCTTACGGCGGGCCTGTTGTAAAAAAATGTTAAACAATAATGATATCAATAAGCTCCTGGCTCTGACCCGCCGCGCCGGGCAAAAGATTATGGAGATATATGACTCTTCTTTTGATGTAGAGCTCAAAAAAGACCTCTCCCCCATAACCCTCGCCGACAGGGCCTCCCATGAAATACTACTCTCGGGTTTAAACAAGCTTTTTCCCCGCATACCGGTTCTTTCCGAGGAGGGAAAAGATATACCATACTCCGAAAGAAAAAAATGGGACTATTTCTGGCTGATTGACCCCCTGGACGGAACAAAAGAATTCATATCCAAAAACGGCGAGTTTACAATTAACATTGCCCTTATAAAAAAAACCAGACCTGTTTTCGGCCTGGTTTCAATCCCGGCAAAAAATACAATTTATTACGCCCTCCATAAAAAAGGTGCATATAAAAAAGAAAAAGATAAAGAAGCGAAAAAAATAAATATCGGAAAAGACAACAAAAATGAAACTGTTGTTGTACGCAGCCGTTCTCATAAAAGCAGCAAAGAAGAAGAAATTATCTCAAAACTCAGAAATGTAAAAGAAATATATGCCGGCAGCGCCCTGAAGTTCTGCCTTATAGCAGAAGGCAAAGCAGATATATATCTAAGAAGCGGGCCCACAATGGAGTGGGATACGGCGGCGGGGCACTGCGTGGCCCAAGAGGCCGGCGCGGAGATAAAGACTTTAAAGGAAAAAGATTTTAGATATAATAAAAAAGAACTGCTTAATCCCGGGTTTATCATAGGGAATAAATACCATATTTTTGCAGCTGGGACCAAATTAGTTTAAAAAACCGGATATTTGGACAAATTCTACTGACAGCCGTTAATGTTAAGTGAGAAGAATGGGATAAAACGGGGTGTTAAAAAAATGTTGAGTTGTATATTAAAATGAATAATGAAAGTTTAACATCGATTGTAAAAAAGGGAGAAGGATTAAATGTTGAGTTTAAAAAGTGCTCAACTGATTTAAGTAACAGTGTTTATGAAACGGTATGCGCATTTTTAAACAGAAACGGTGGTGAATTACTTCTGGGTATAGATGACGATGGCAAAATTACAGGTGTAGATAAAGACAATACTGATAAAATAAAAAAAGACTTTGCTGCTTCCGTAAATAACCCCCAGATACTTAATCCGACTTTTTATCTTAATCTGGAAAAAATACCGGTAGATGATAAAGAAATTCTTTATGTTTATGTTCCTGAAAGTTCCCTTGTGCACAAATGCAAAGGAAGAATTTATGATCGTAATGAAGACGGGGATTTTGATATTACTGATAATTCGAGCCTTGTAACTTCTCTTTATGTCAGAAAGCAAGCGACCTACTCCGAAAATAAAATATATCCGTATTTGACAGAAAAAGAATTTAAAATTGATTTAATAGAAAGAGCAAGAAAACTGGCGGTTAATCAATCTCCGGACCACCCTTGGGGAAATCTGGGAAATATTGATTTGTTGAAGAGCGCCCAGCTGTATATGAAAGATTATAATACAGGCAAAGAGGGGTTTACCCTTGCTTCCGTTCTGCTGTTTGGTAAAGATGAAGTAATATTGTCGGTTCTTCCCCATCACCGCACGGATGCAGTCGTAAGGGTCAATAATATTGACAGGTACGATGACCGTGACGACATAAGGACGAACCTGGTTGAAAGTTATGACAGACTTATGGAATTCGGTAAGAAACACTTGCCCGATAAATTTCATCTTGAGGAAGAGCAAAGAATAAGTTTAAGGGATCACATACTGAGAGAGGTGTCAGGAAATATGCTTATTCACAGGGAATATGTTAATCCGTTCCCCGCGAAATTTGTTATAGAAAAAGACCGTATTTATACTGAAAACAGCAATAGGCCCCACGGGTATGGTTTAATAAACCCTGATAATTTCTCCCCGTATCCAAAAAATCCGAACATAGCAAAAGTTTTTAAAGCAATAGGCCGCGCAGATGAACTCGGTTCCGGGATTAGAAATCTTTTTAAGTATTGTAAGATTTATGGCGGAGGTAACCCACGTTTAATGGAAGAAGATGTTTTTAGAACTTCAATTCCAGTAAAGATTCAAATAGAAAAAGATATAGCGAGTCGTGAGAAAACTAGAGAAAGGGTGAGTACGGGAGAAAGGTTGGTAGAGGGGTTGGCAGAAAGGTTGGTAGAAGGGTTGGCAGAAAGTCAGAGGAAAATATACGAATTAATGCTAAAAAATCCTTATATATCAAAGAAAAAATTATCTAAAATAGTAGGGATAAGCACAACAGCAATTGATAAAAATATTAAGAAATTAAAAGAAAAAAAATTAATAAAAAGAGTTGGCCCGCCGAAAGGTGGACAGTGGAAGATAATAAACAATAAGGATTAAAATTTTAAAAACTCGAAATTATGGATTTGTATTAACTGATTATCCCTGATTAAATGAAACTGTTGTCGTACGCAGCCGGTCTCATAAAAACAGCAAAGAAGAAGAAATTATCTCAAAACTGGGAAATGTAAAAGAAATATATGCCGGCAGCGCCCTGAAGTTCTGCCTCCTGGCGGAAGGCAAAGCAAAAATATACCTAAAAGCTTTATCAACCTGTATTTCTTAGCAGGGGGGGGGGAGGGGGGTCTGTTCTTAACGGTTTGACCAATTTATAGAAAC
>JBNJFW010000136.1:0-4194 GCA_051747165.1 Elusimicrobiota bacterium
CCCCTTCCTCCTGCCGGATATTTTCCAGTCCGCTTAAAATATACGGTCCGTCTTTTATTACTTTAATTTTCGGATTGCTTTTCATAAATCCTAGAGGATATTTTTTTTCTTTTCTTCAAATTCCTCTTTTGATATTTCGCCTGCGGCATACCTTTTTTTTAAAATATCCAGTGCGCTTTCTTCTTTCTCTTTATAATGCACCCCTCCTTTAGAAGCATTGACCGCCAGATAAACTGCCAGGGCTGCAACTACAATAACTATTACCAGCATAACTATACCTCCCGCATTTCCCATTCCATAACCGTAATTCATAAAATGCATCTAATTACCTCCTGTGTATGCCTTTATTATCTTCCATGCCTCTGCTGCTTTTTTTCATGTTTTGAAATTTTTCCCACTGCTCATTTGAAAAAACATCTTTGAACTTTAATAAATTGTCCTTTCTTATTGTCAGCAGGCTTTTTTGTATACCGGTTACATCATCGATAAGTTTATCAACGGAACCTTCATCAATTTCCTCTTTTTTCAGTTCATAATTTAAATCAAAAAGTTTAAGCCTGAGTTCATTATTCAATTTAATTTTATTTCTGTTTATCTTGCGGGTTTTTTGAGCCAGTTCTTTTCTCTGCTTATCGCTGAGATCCAGCTGTTGAGCAATTACATCCCAGCGGCTTCCGGCCATCATACCCCCTGAAGACATACCCTGGTGCATCATATTGCCGCCCGTCATACCCATACCCATCATTGCGCAGGAACTCCTTCCCGGAGCTCCCGCCCGGTTAGGTCCCATTCCCCCACCCATCATGTTGCCCCTCATTTCTTGTTCATCATGAGCCATTATCAGCCCGCTGTTTAAAAGAAATACTCCTATTGCCAAAACAAAAATTTTCCTGTACATTATTATTCTCCCTTCTAATTTACAACCTTTCCTTCTTCCCACTTACCTATTTACCTATTCTTCAACTTTCAGGAAACGGGCATTTACAGCAACTATTACCGTGCTTAAAGACATCAGTATTGCTCCGGCCGCCGGACTTAAAAGTATACCCGCTTTATAAAGAACTCCAGCCGCCAGAGGTATTGCAAAAGCATTGTAACCCGTAGCCCAAGCCAGATTTTGCACCATTTTCCTGTATGTTGCTTTAGCCAGTCCGATGATCTTTGCCACATCCAGAGGATTGCTCTTTACCAGAATTATATCCGCGGTTTCCGCGGCTATATCCGTTCCCGAACCTATTGCTATTCCCACATCGGCCTGAGCAAGAGCCGGAGCGTCGTTTACTCCGTCGCCGGCCATGGCCACGGTCAATCCTCTATCCTGAACTTCTTTTACCTTTTCCGCTTTTTTATCCGGAAGAACTTCGGCAAAATATTCATCCAGTCCCAGTTCATCTGCTACCCATTTTGCGACTTTACTATTGTCTCCTGTAAGCATCATGCACTGTATTCCCATATTCTTTAATTTAGCTATAGCTTCTCTGGACTCTTCCCTTATTACATCCGCCAGGGCTATAGCGCCTTTTAACTGATTGTCTATCAAAAGAAATACCAGAGTTTTTCCCTCTTCTAATAAATTATCAATAGACTCATCTTCTTTTGATTCATTATTCTCTTTCGCGAATCCGGAACTTGTTGCATTTATTTTTTTCCCTTTATATTGAATATCGTTTTCTTCAAGATATCCCGGGCTGACAACTTTTACTTCTTTTCCGTTCACTTTTCCGGTTACACCTTTACCGGATATGGAGTTAAACTCCTGAACTTTATCAAACAAGCTGTCGCTTTCCTCAACGATACCCCGGCCTATGGGGTGTTCGGAATTCTGTTCCACCGATGCAGCATATTTTAGCACTTCCTTTTTGCTGAAATCTTCACTTAAAACAGCTATATCAGTTACCCCGAAAGTACCCATTGTTAAGGTCCCTGTTTTATCAAATATTATTGATTGCAAGTTCAGGGCCTTTTCAAAAGCAGTTCTGTTTCTTATCAATAAACCGTTTTTTGCCGACAGGGTAGTAGAGGCTGCAACCACCAATGGGATAGCCAGTCCCAGGGCATGGGGACAGGTTATAACCATTACGGTTACCATCCTTTCCAGCGAAAAAGCAAAATCCCTGTTCATAAATACCAGCCATGCTGCCAGGGTTATCAGGCCCGCCGAAATTGCTATTATGGTCAACCAGAAAGCAGCCCTGTCAGCCAGGTTCTGAGACCGGGATTTACTTTCCTGGGCTTTTTTAACCATATCCATCATTCGGGATAAATAAGAATCCTTCCCGGTTTCTTTAACTTCCACTTTTATGGAACCTTTTTCATTAACAGAGCCGCCTATAACCTTATCGCCTTTCTTTTTACTTACAGGCTTGGACTCTCCGGTAACCAGGGACTCGTTTATATAGGTTTGGCCGTCAACAACTTCTCCGTCTGCGGAAATCTTCTCTCCGGGTTTTATTAAAATTTTATCGTTCTTATTTAATTGAGATACTTTTACTTCTTCAGTATCTCCGTTATCTTTTATTCTGTGAGCTTCGTTAGGTATGAGTTGAGCCATAGCCTTAAGGGCACCGGTGGCCCCCATTACGGATTTCATCTCTATCCAGTGCCCCAGAAGCATGATATCTATTAATGTAGCCAGTTCCCAGAAAAAAAGTTTTCCCTCCACCCCGAACACCACAGATGATGAATAAAAATAGGCCACACTTATAGCCAGGGCTATCAAGGTCATCATCCCCGGCATACTCTTTTTTATTTCATTGTATAAGCCTTTTAAGAAAGGCCAGCCGCCATAGAAAAATACAGCGGAAGAAAATCCGAAAAGCAACAGGGTATCTCCCTTAAATGAAAATCCAGTTATCCCGAGGAAGTTTTTTATCATCGGAGATAATATGAGTATAGGAAGGGTCAGTATAAGTGATACCCAGAACCTTGTCCGGAAATCTTGTACCATTTTTTTATGATTCATAACTGTATCGCCTTTTTAATCATAGTTTATCAAATTTATTTCATTTCCCTTTTTCTGTTTTACATAATTGGCTGCCGGGATACGCTTTAAAAAACATATCCCGGCAAGAACTTCAATACTACAGTTCTTTAGAACCTATCCAGTTTCCATGCAGATTGCAGTGCGGGACCGCAGTCAGCTTTCCCTCGGCAGCGTCAAGGTGCAAACAGCCGGCCGGCTGCATATATTTAGGAGTGAGCTTTACCCTGGAAATAAATTCCTCATTAAGATAGAAATCTATAAACATTATATAGTGCTCATCCTTCATGGGATGGATTATTTCCCCCATTTTTACGTGAACGTCAGTGCACCCTTGTACCAAACTGCAGCTCTTATTTACTTTTATTAGCGGTATATGTTTTTTTTCCAGATCCGTCTTGTTTTCCAAATCCTCCGGCAGCTTTATAGCACCGGCGTCTTTTTTAAACTGCTTCCTGGGAGCGCCGCAGTTGGGACACTTTTCCGGTGCCTCTTCTTTTAGCTCCACATAGCCGCACATTGCGCATACATATTTTTCCATAATTTGCCTCCCCATTGATTACATCCTTTTTCCGTCCTCTGTTTTCTATCCTTCACCTAAAATTCTTTCTATCTCTTTAAAAAGATCCTCCATATCCAGGGGCTTGGTTAAGCACTTCTTTATCCCGCAGGTATTTACTGCATATTTGCGCTCCTCATCGCTGCAGTGCCCGGTGATGGCAATAATCGGAATATGATAAGAAGCCTCATTCTTCTTTAAGACCAGGGCCACTTCAAACCCGCTTATATCCGGAAGCTTTAAATCCAGAAGTAATAAATCCGGAGCAACTTTCCCGGACAACTCCAGAGCTTTTTTCCCTTCTGCGGCAGCATAGACCTCATACCCGGCTCCTTCAAAAGCCTCTTTTAATTCCCCCAGTAATTCTTTGTTATCATCTATTATTAATAATCTGCTCATATTTTTAACCTTTGTACTTAGATTGTATTTATAATCCCCTGCCTTTTTAATTGTTTAATTCCGCTTAATACTGATTTTTTACTACCCCGGGGCTGTTCGGATTAAATTAAAAGGAATGCCGCTTATTCAGGCGGGAATCTTTAAAATGACGGAAGTGCCCTTTCCGGGAGAGCTGTCTATACTAAGGGAGGCATTATGGAAGTGAGCTATCTGGGCGCATATTGCAAGCCCCAGCCCGGTGCCGGAAGACCGGGTG
>JBNJFW010000137.1:0-4121 GCA_051747165.1 Elusimicrobiota bacterium
GTATCGGAATAAATTTTCTCTGAATCCGAAGAATACTTTTCCCAGTTACGGGTATCCCATATTTCTATCCTGTCAAGCATTCCTATCATGGAAACATCACTATTTATGCCTGCAAAAGAACAAAGGTGCTCCGGTATAAGTGCCCTTCCCTGACTATCCATATCAACTACTCCGGCCCTTGAAAGAAAAACCCGTAAAAAACTCCTGGCGTCTCTTTTAGTAAGCGAGAGCTTTTTTATATTATCCTTCACTCGGCTCCATTCGGATTCGGGAAAAAGCCATAAGCATTTTTCAAGTCCCGCAGTTATAATCCACCGTCTGGAAACCCGATAATCAGAAGGAATAAAAACCCTTCTTTTGCTGTCAATTTTATGCCTGTGCCGACCTATTAAATCTTTCAAAAAAACCTTACTCCACTTTACTCCACTTGACACCACTACCTAAATATATATACATTAACACTCATTTTGTCAAGTGCTGAAGTGATTTTACCGGGAACAGGAATAAGAGCGTAAGCCCCGGCTAAGAAATACAAATAAATAGAATTGTTATGCATAGGTCCACAAAAAGGGAAAAGTTTGTGATACACTACTACTAATCTTTTATAGGACTGGTAAAATAGAAAGGATTTTAAATTTTAAAGATTTTTAAAAGTGTCTTTAAACTCTTTTTGGTCTTCTGATAATTTTTGAAGTTTAGCAGAAAGAATGTTTATTTCTTCAGCCATTTCAATAAACTCATCACCCGGTCGTAATTCAAGATGAGAATTAAAGTTTCCATTATTAATATTTTTTAAAGCTTTTTTCAGGCGAAAAACGGGTCCAATTATTTTATGCGAAAAAAATATTCCGGCTATTAAAGTTAAAAAAACCACAACTCCTGTTCTTAGAATATATCTTTCCCAATTAAACAACTCTGCTGCAACTTCCGGATTTTGAAATAGAATATCCCTGTAAAAGGCAGTGAGAAGTGTTCCTGCAGCTATAAAAACTAAAACTAACAATATTATAGTATATTTAATCTGATACTTTTTTTTATTAATATAATTTTTTCTTAGGTCTTCACTCATTTATAGCTCCAATCTTTAGAATTTATATTTCACCTCGCTGTATAAATTTAAAGCCTGCCGGTCATAAGCCGGATTCTGTTTTAACGGCCATTTATCTTTGCGGCCTACCCGGGTCTCATAAAGGCGCGGGCCGCGCCTGGACCCCTATTTGGCCTTGCTTTAAAAGGGGTTTAGCCTTTTCACTACAGCAGAGGATAAACTCTCTGTACCTGGTTTCTGTGCCACTTTCCCTTTCCGCCCTTTAAAGTCCGGACTTTCCTCCGGCTTTAATAAAGCCGGCGGCCGAACACCGGCAGGCAAAATTTACAAGCTTTTTAAAACACCTTCGGCAAGATTATGAGCAGCTGTTGTATGCTCCCTTCCTAAATGATGAAAACTGATGCTATTAAATCTATTTTTTAAAACGCAAACTTCCTTATTTAATTCAGCTAAATTGGCAGCTCTTACCCTGTATTGACCGTTAAGCTGCTTTATTGCAAGCTCTGAATCAGAAAAAACCCTAAGCTTATTAACTCCTATTCTTAAAGCAGCTTTCAGCCCTTCAATAATAGCCTTATATTCGGCTGTATTGTTTGTTCCTTTGCCAAAAAAAACAGAACCTTTGAAAATTTCCTTATCATTATGATCTACTATCTGCATTCCCCCGGAAGAGATGCCGGGGTTTCCCCAGCAGGCCCCATCTATATATAACTTATATGCTTCTTTTTTATTCATATTCCTATATAATAAACTATATAAAGACCTATTTATCCTCCATGTATAAAATTCGGTTGCAATTTTCGCATCTTACAATTTTTTCTTCGATCAAATTATTAACAGCCTGAGGCGTCAGTCCCAGGAAGCAGGCGCCGCAACTTGAATTTTCAGCTTTAGCAACAGCTATCCCTCCCCTGGCTTTCTTAATCCTTTTATATTCATTAAGCAGCTTATCGTTTATTTCTTTTTCCAGTGGAGTAATTTTTTCTTCAACTTCCTTTTTATTGGCCTGAAGTTTATCAATGTCCTTTTTGTATTTATTTTGATTTAATTTTACTTTTTCCTGCATGTCCTTTACATTCTTTTCTAAATCCTTTATTTCTTTTTCTTTTTTTTCTATATTATCATAAAATTTAAGAATCTCGTCTTCTATGTTACTTGCTTTTCTCTCTTTTTCGGATATTTCCGAATGCATTTTACTATAGGCTTCATTACTTTTAAGAGTATTAATTTCTTCCTTATTTTTTTTAATAGAATTTTCAACATTTGAAAGCTCGATTTCTTTTTCTTTTAAATTAACCTTTAAATTTTTAAGTTCTTCTCTTGCATTATCAACCTTATTTTTTTCATCCTGAATTTTATTTTCCTCTTCTTTTATTTTCTCGGGTATTTCACTCAGGCGATTTTTTATATCACTCACTATAAGGTCAAGCTTCTGCAGATTTTTGAGCTTGAGGATTTGTTCATTCATTTAATTATTCCTTATATCTAATTTCCTGCCGAATTCCGGCTGATTATGGTGGGCAATGCAGGACTTGAACCTGCGCCCTTTCGGATGTGACCCGAACGCTCTAGCCACTGAGCTAATTGCCCTAATATGGTGGGCCCACCAGGACTCGAACCTGGGACGCCCTGATTATGAGTCAGGTGCTCTAACCAACTGAGCTATGGGCCCTTAGTTTTTTTAGCTTAAATTGAAAAAAAAGTCAAATTTCATGTGTTATTTATGCAAGGTAGGGTTAATTATTCTTCCATGTCCAGATATATTTGAAGATGCTTACTTTTATCCGGATCTTTAAGTTTTTCGATAGCTTTTGCCTCTATCTGTCTAACTCTTTCTCTGGTCACGCCAAACTTCTGTCCAACTTCTTCCAGTGTCCTGGGATATCCTCCTTCAAGACCAAATCTCAACTTTATTATTTTTGATTCCCTGTCATCAAGCTGTTCAAGCACACGATTTATTTCCTTTCTGCGCAAGGAGGCCATGGTAGCATCATCCGGAGTTACACTTTCCTTATCTTCCAAAAAATCTTCCAGACTACTGTCCTCATCATCACCGACCTTAGTATCTATGGAAACAGGTTTCTGCTTTATCTCCATAATCCTTCTCAGTTTGTCCTCATCTATATCCAGTTCTTTTGAATATTCCTCAATCACCGGCAAACGGCCGTATTTTTGCTTCCATTCTTTATTAAGCTTTGAAATTTTATTCATTATCTCTTTCATATGAACAGGTATTCTTATAGTTCTGGCCTGATCTGCTATAGCTCGGTTTATTGATTGCCTTATCCACCATGTCGCATAAGTGGAAAACTTAAATCCTTTTTTATATTTAAATTTATCTACTGCCTTCATCATACCTATGGAACCTTCTTGTATGAGATCCAGGAGAGAAAGACTGGGATTTGTGCTCTTTTTTGCTATTGAAACTACTAATCGCAAATTTGCTCTAACAAGGCTCATCTTTGCTTCACTTACATTTTCTTCGTGAAAACGGACCTTTTCAACTTTTTGGAGTATATCGTCTAGATCCATATTAAACTTTCTTGCCTTCCCGTGCATACTCAATTTTAATCTTCGTACTTCGTCTTTAATTATCTCCATTCTGCGAACGGTAACCCCGGTTTCTTTGTTAAAAGAATATTCGCTTTTCAATCCTTTTTTTGTCTGATTGTATAAATCACGGGCTTTTTTATATGAACATTTTAACGTTCGAAGTTTTCTTTCTTTTTTTCTGTTTAGTATTCTTATCGGGTTTGTGTCACTTTTGAATTTCTCAATTATATTTCTTATAACTTCCTTTTTCATGTTTAAGGACAATATCGCATGTACTATCCTATCTGTTTCATCTTCAATTTCTTTTCGTAATTTATGCTTCTCTCCGGGCTTTAAAGATGATTGCTGTATTTTTTCTCCTCGTCGATCTATTTTGCGTTCTCGTCTTTTTACTTCATTATATATATCGTTGACCTTATCTCTCATTTGCTGCAGTATACGCTGAGTCTTTTTTCCTCTTTTCATTATGTCGCGCGGAGAGATTTCATCTTCTCGCAAGGCAACAGCTATTTTTTTAAAC
>JBNJFW010000138.1:0-4114 GCA_051747165.1 Elusimicrobiota bacterium
CAAGAGCTCAAGAGTACTCCCCGGGCGGTTATGCTGGGGTGCCACCTGGGAAACTGGGAGATAACCGGAATGGAGACAGTTGCGCGGGGAATAGAGCTTTATTCTATAGCTAAAAGAATTCATACTACCGCCATTGATTTGCTTGTCAATGAGTTGAGGACGGTTTTTGGAGGGGGAGTTCTTTCGGACAGGGGCGGGGTCAGGGCTGTTTTAAAGAAGCTTAAAAAAAACAAAAGAGTTTATATCCTGTTTGACCAGAGAATAAACAGGGGGATTCCGGTTAAGTTTTTTAACCGGCCCGTGTGGGGTACTCATATAGTTTCGATTCTCAATAGAAGCACTTCCGCAGCGGTAATACCCTGCTATAGCGAGATATCAAAAAGAGGAGTTGATGTTTTTTACGAAAAGCCTTTTGATATGCTTTCAGAAGGGGATCCTTTAAGAGCGGATTTTATTAATACCCAGAATCAGTTTTTGTGGCTGGAGGATAAGATTCGCTCTGATCCGGGAAGCTGGTATTGGGTGCATAATTTCTGGAAGCCCGGGAAAAAAGGGTGGAAGGCGGTTTTTCTTGACCGGGACGGAACTATTAATGTGGATAAGGGTTATGTGGTGAAAAAAAAGGATCTGGAGTTTATTCCGGGTGTTTTTGAAGCTCTGCGGAAGTTGAGAAAGGCGGGTTTTCTCCTGATTGTAGTTACAAACCAGTCGGGTATAGCCAGGGGTTATTATTCCCAGCTGGATTACAGGCGTTTTAATGATTATTTTCAGGAAGCTCTTTTTAGGGAGGGGGTAATAATAGACCGGGTTTTTCACTGCCCGCACCATCCCGATGAGGGGTGCCTCTGCCGCAAGCCCGGTACGGAGATGATAGAGAGGGCGGCGGAGGAGTTAAATATAAATATGGAAGGGAGTTTTATGGTGGGAGATAAGGATTCGGATATTTCTGCCGGGAAAAAAGCCGGGTTGAGGACTGTTTCTCTCGGGGATGCAATCGGGCCGGGCACGGAGGCTGATTTTAATGCCCGTACGCCTCTTGAGGCGGGAGAGTTTATTCTTAATCAGTCAAGGGAGACCTGATTTATTCTTTTTTTTATAAAAAAGCGCTTTCACTTCACCGGGGCTTAAGTCGAGCTAAGAGCGCCGGGGTGCCTGTAATCAGTGTGGGCAATATAACGGTAGGCGGAACGGGAAAAACTCCTTTTGTTATGAAGATAATGGGCGATATAGGAGGAAAAGTTAAAAAGGCTGTTGTTTCAAGAGGTTATGGAAGAAAGGGTTCAAAGCCTTTTGAGGTGGAAAGCGGCGATGATTATGTTAAAAGCGGCGATGAGCCTCTTATGATAAAGAGAAGGTTTCCGGATTCGGTGGTTATTGTTAATAAAAACAGGTACAGGGGGGCGCGGGAAGCTGCGGATAAGGGATGCCGGGTGGTGATTCTTGATGACGGGTTTCAAAGCTGGGAGATAAAGAAAGATTTAAATATTGTTCTTGTGGATGCTGTTAATCCTTTTGGGTCGGGAAAGCTTTTTCCTTTCGGCTCTCTGAGGGAGCCGGAGAATTCTCTTTCCCGGGCGGATATAGTTGTAGTTACCAGGTGCAATAGAACGGATGGCGGGAGCTTTGATAAGATTAAGGAAAAAATCCAAAGCTTTGCCCCCCGGGCGCAGATTTTAAGCGCCGGGGAAAAGTTAAGCAAGTTTGTGTCTGTTTTTAACTCTCAAAAGCGCGATGCCGGATTTTTAAGCGGAAAAAGGCTTATGTGTTTTTCCGCTATAGGAAGAAACAGTGCTTTTCATCGAATGCTGGAGGAAAAAAAAGCAGTTATAGTTGAAAAAAGAGAGAAGCGGGACCATCACAGGTGGAAGGAAAATGAAATAAAAAAGTTTGTTTCCGAAGCCGCGCAAAAAAATCTGCGCTTGGTCACTACAGAGAAAGACGCTATTAAGTTAAGTTCTTTTGAGCCTTTCGAGTGCTGGTATCCGCAAATTGAAATAGCTGTTTCCGGGGAAGAAATATTGAGGAATAAAATAAATAAGATTTTAAATGAAATCTAAATTGATTTTAAGTTTGTTTTTTGTGTTGTTTTCATCTGCCGTGCTGAATTCGGGGGAGGATTTTTCTCTGCCGTGGGAAGTGGGAGAGAAGCTTGTTTTTTCTGTAAGATGGGGAGTAATACGCGCCGGGGAGGCTACTCTTGAGGTGAGGGAAATATTGAATCTGGGGGGCAGGGAGGTTTTCAGGTTTGTGCATACTGCCAGGAGCGCGCGTTTTTTTGACCCTTTTTACAAGGTAAGAAACAGGGTGGAGTCTTTTGTGGACACCCGTAAGCTGCAAAGCATTCGCTATGAAAGAATTATCAGGGAGGGGAGCTATAGCAGGGACAGTGTTATTATATACGACCATGATTACGGGGTGGCCTATGAAGACGGGGAAAGATTTGAAATCACAGAGGGGATTCAGGACGTTTTGTCTTCTTTTTATTATATGAGGACAAAAAAACTCGAGCCGGGAGAGGTTTACCGCTTTGATATAGGAAGCAGTAAAAAGATATGGCCTCTTAAAATAAATGTAAAAAGAAGAGAAAAGATTAAGGTTCCGGCAGGCAGGTTTGATACGGTAGTGGTGGAGCCGGAGCTTATGGAAGAGGAAGGTATTTTTAAGCATGAGGGAAAAATCGAAATCTGGCTTACCGATGATGAAAGAAAAATACCGGTTTTAATAAGAAGCAGTATTAAGATAGGTACTGTTTCTGTTGTACTCACCGAAAAGAAACTCCCCGGACGGCGCTGAATATTTTTGTTTGCTTTTTAGACTCTAAATAAATAGAATAAAAAAGCGGTATTTATGTGAGGTAATTGAATATAGAGCTTGGATGGGCTATGGCAGGAAAGTGCTATTGTGTCCGCGAGCTCTGCTGTTGGAGGAGCAAAACGATTGCGATTTCTCCCGGAGAATTTTATTTTTCCTGCGCTGTTGGGTGTTGTTATGCTTCCTAAAAGAATTATATATATAAAAAAATCAGAAAATGAATCAGAATATACAAAATCCGGCTTCGGTATTGAGTAAGTTCGGGGATTTTAAGATACTGGTGGCGGGAGACCTTATGATGGATAAGTTTGTCAAAGGCAGTGTCTCCCGGATTTCTCCTGAAGCTCCTGTTCCGGTAGTAAGAATCAGGGATGAAAAATATGTGCCCGGGGGGGCCGGCAATGTGGCTTTGAATATCGCCGGGCTGGGCGCGGGCTCTTATGTGGCTTCGGTGGTGGGCGAGGATTTGCATGGCAGGAGTCTGGTGGATAAACTTAATGCAGCCGGCTGCTCTACTGATTGCGTTCTGCGGGATGCCGGCCGGCCTACTACGGTTAAGACAAGAATTATTGCCGAGCATCAGCAGGTTGTGCGCACGGATCTTGAAAGCGACGGCGAGATAAGCGATGAAAAAGCAAAAGAGCTGCTTTTAAAAATAGAGAATATTTTTGATGAATTAGACGGGGTTATAATTTCGGATTACGGTAAGGGAATGGTTACCCCGGTTTTTATAAAGGGTATTTTAAAGCTGGCCGAAAAAAAATCAATTCCGGTTGTAGTGGACCCCCAGATTGGGCATTTTTTTGAGTATAAGGGGGTTACGGCCCTGACTCCCAATACAAAAGAAGCCCGGGAAGCTTTGAAAAGTGAGATTAATTCCGAAGAAAGCCTGGCAAGGGCGGGCAGTGAACTTTTAAAAAGGCTTGACTGCCGGGCTGTTATAATAACCCGGGGGGAGGAAGGAATGACTATATTTGAGAGGGGAGAGGCCTACCGCCATATTGAGACAGCCGCCCGGGAGGTGTATGATGTGACCGGGGCCGGGGATACGGTTGCCGGGGTTTTTACACTGGGTATAGTCTCGGGCCTGGATGTTTACGAGGCTGCAAGGCTTGCGAATTATGCTGCCGCTGTGGTGGTAAGCAAGCTGGGAACCGCTCAGGTTTCTGTAGAAGAAATAAAAAAAGAGATGAAGGGGTGGGGAGGAAGGCTGTTGTTATTATACCCGCGCGGCTGGCTTCAAGCAGGCTGAAGAGAAAGCCGCTTGCGCTTATAGAGGGCAAGAGCCTTATCCGCAGGGTCT
>JBNJFW010000139.1:0-4096 GCA_051747165.1 Elusimicrobiota bacterium
TCTCCACTATTATTAATGAATTGATATGAAAAGTACTGGTCTGTAAAAAAAAAACCGGCCCGGAAAAATTTTTCCGGGCCGGGTGAATAAGGTTTAACTAAAATAAAACTTTTTAGAAACCCAGCTTAACGGCAAGTCCGGCATTGGAGCCGTTAAGATCATCTGCAATAGCTGAGTTGCTGAGATTCATATATCTGGCTCCGAGTAATGCGACAAGAGAACCGGAAACCCGGGTTCCTTCGCCGGAAAACAAAGTAACCTCAGCAATAATGTCGACCACGGAAGATGTTTCGTTTATATCGGGCAGTAGCTCTGCAGAGGCCGAACCAAAACCCAGTCCGATACGCACGCGCTCCATTACAGACTGGGTTATTCGAATGCCGTTTAAAGATAACGAACCATTAACACCCTCGCGTTCGAGCACCGTCTGCTCATTCACCACCCCGAAAGTCAGGTCATCGTCAAAGGACCATTCAAGCACAGTCGTGACTCCGTTAGTTGTGGCAAAGGTGCTGTCGGCGGGTCTAAAGAAATTGATTCCGTATGAGAAAGAAAGATTTTCAGCTATAAGGCTGCCTCCGGTTAAAAGTAAAATGCCTGCAGTAAGTGTAAGTAATTTTTTCATAATTTAGTTCTCCTTTTTTTAATTCAGAATCCGATGTTTAAACCTATAGAAAAGCTGAGGTTATTAAAGCTCTTTACGGGATCTATCGGATCACCCTCGGCTTGTGTTTCTTCACTGCCAAGCGAATATATATCCGGAAGGGCTATAATCCTGTATGCGGCTCCTGCGTTTACTGAAACGTTTATAGTTTCAGTTTCGGCTGAAATCAAATCAATGTCCGCAAGCAGTCCGATTAAAGAATGGGACCCTTCAAGATCTTCCACGTCCGCGCCTCCGAAGTCAGCAGTGTTATCGGTGTGGTCGCTGTTTGTGAAACGGGCAGTTCCGATTTCAAGGCCGGCATTTAAAGGTATCTCAGCTACGGAAAAGGCATGTTTGAATCTAAGTCCGCTTAGTGATATATCCGCAGTATTGATTAGTTTGTATTTACTGTCTTCAAAAGAGTAGGAATTTTCGCCCCGGACCGATCCGTCTGATCTGAAAATAGCCGCCGATAGATTTTCGCTGAGTTCAACTGTTAGAGCAAAAGATTGCATCGGCCGCATTTCATAATCATTAAACGGCATCATATAACCGCCTCCGTATTCAAATCCTACTCCGGTATTGCTTTGAGCCATTGCAACAGAACCGGATAAAAAAATAAATGAAAAAGTCAGAAATAAATATTTCTTCATAAAAGTTCTCCTATATCTAAACTACACTCCGTAAATCCATATCCCATACGTTTTTTCATCACCTCCTTTTTAATGTTTACTTTATCCTTCAAACATCCAGTTTTCTGTATCAACATTCCACTGCCAGTTGGACAGTATGTATTCAAGAGTATTTTGGAGCATATCCCGGTGTGATTTTTCTTCAATTACTATAAGCTTGCACAGTTTAGAGGCTTTGCCCTGGAGCTCTTCGGCCTGTTGGGAGTAATATTTTATACCTTTGTCTTCCATGGAGATAGCTCCGTTTAATACCTTTGCCTCATCGGAAGATGACTTGAGTTTTTCCTTTACTTCCTCAGGAATTGAACTAAATATTGTTTTGATTTTTTCTGAGGTTTTTTTAGCTTCTTCTTTTCCTACGCCTTCAATTTCTGTTTCTTCAAATATCTCTTTCCACTTTTCTATATGGCGCTTTTCGTCTTCTATTAAAAAGTCAAACATTTTTTTAGCGACGTCATTATTAATTTTGTCCGCCGCCTGGCGGTAATATTTGATACCGTCTTTTTCCATTTGAACAGCCGTTCGCATTATTTCTTTTAACTTGTTCATAGTTCCTCCCTTAATATTTCTACAACATATTTTACTGTTTTCAGTATAGTTATTTATTCTAAAATATTCAAGACGGGGTAGGGCAGGGCAGTGAATTTGAAATGCGCCGGCAATTATTATATAATCATCCTATGAAAATAAAGAAACTACCGTTATTATTATCCCTTCTGGCATGTTTTTTGTATTCCCATGCGGGCGCCTCTGAAGTGGACATAGGGGAGGACCTCCAATTTGAATACAGATTTCTGAAAAGAGAGGATGACTCTTATTCACAGCTTCGCCACAGGCTGCGTTTATACCTTAAAGCTTACCTGGATAAAAATATAACCATAGGAGCAAGCATCCAGTCGCCCGGAATTGCCGACTCCACTCAGACATATATTAATTATGAAGGCTCTAAAGTTAAAAACAAAACTCCTTTTTTTGATAGTGCATATATAAAGGTAGATGATATACATGATATGCCGCTTTCGCTTACCATGGGCATTCAGTCCCTGCAATGGCTGGACGGATTATTAATCAGCGATAGAGGAATGGGACTTCCGGGGCTTTCTTTTAGAGCCGAACTGCCTTATGAAATAGGAGTTGAGGGATACAGGGTAATGACTGAAGATTCAAGAAGAGAAATACCATCCATTGAAGGCAGCGGTTTGCGTATTATGCGGAAATTCGGTTTCATGCGAGCCGAGGCTAATTATCTGGAGGAACAGTACGAAGAAAGCGAGGAAATTACAAGAAGTATATACGGAGCTAACTTGTCAAGAGAAATGCACCAGGGCCTTGAATTTTCCCTTTTTAATTATATTATGGACGGTAAGATAGGCGAAAGCAGCTTCAAATCTTCTCTTTTAGGAGCATACGGCAGCTTTGAAGGGGCTGTTGAACCCATAGGAAAGGGGGGAGCCTGGCTGAGATATATTCTAGGCGGCGGAGACCTGGATAATGAAGAAGAAGGCTTTATGCCGGTGCTTGCGCATGCCTCCGCAGATATGATAGGGCATTACTATGGACGGCACAGGGAAAGCAGCCTCTCATATACAGCGGCAAACCTTGATTTGTTCAGCTTCGGGATCTATGCGTATGTTACGGAAGACCTTAAGGTTTCCATGACCAGAGGGCTTTATAAAAGTCAGACTCCTTCCCTGCCTCTCGGAGGTTCTATTTCCTTTGGGGCAGATTACACTTATGACCGCATTAACGTCAATTTTAAGCACACAATTTTTTCTCCCGAAGAAGACCACCGGTTTTTTGAAGGAAAAGAGGATGAAAAGTTCATAACGCTAAACGTGGGGGCTAAGTTTTAAAATTTTTTTAATATGGACGGCAGCAATACTTCTGGTGATCTTCCTGGCCTATAATGGAGGGTATACGCTTGCAACTCACCTGCGAAACGGTAAGAATCTGGCTTTTTTGATATATATATTACTGCTTGGCATATTTGCCTATTTTATAATAAAGTTTGCATTTCTGTTAAAAGAAGCGGTACAAATAAATTATTAAATAATATTTTATTATGGATTTTAATAGAGTAATAAAGTTAATAGGGGAGCTTTTTAAAAAGCATGACATTAATTATGCCATAATGGGTGGGTTTGGAGTCGGACTGCATGGTATCCAGCGTTTTACCCGGGATATTGATATACTTATTGATAAAAAAGATATGAATAAACTGCATTTCTGCCTTGAAGATGAAGGATATAAAAGGATATATCATAACCAGAATGTCTCCCAGTATTCTTCAAAGATCCCTGCTCTTGGAAATCTGGGTTTTGTGCTGGCATTCCGTAAAATTTCGCACAATATGCTTGAAAGGAGCATGAGCGTTAAATTAAAGGGTTTTGAAATAAAGGTTTTGCAACCTGAGGACATAATAGGCCTTAAAGTTCAGGGTATGGCAAATGATCCTAAAAGAATTTTACAGGATAAAGCTGATATTGAAAATATCCTGAACGAATTCGGCGGAAAAGTGGACTGGAAGCTTCTTGAAGAGTATTTTTTGCTTTTTGATATGGAAAAATATTATATGGAATTAAAAGGAAAATATGGCAAAACTGAGTGAAAGAGAAAAAGAAGAACTTCTTGAAATGGCTAATTCGGCCCGGCTTCGCAAAGATTTCAGAATAATGACTTTAAACAATAAAAAAATGACTATTCCCGAATACATACAATTTCTGACCAGCGCATCAGAAATACTTCCGGATCCGGGACA
>JBNJFW010000140.1:0-4092 GCA_051747165.1 Elusimicrobiota bacterium
CCAGGGCCGCCGTGGAAGAAGGAATAGTCAACGGCGGGGGAGTGGCTCTGCTTAACACCCGCGGAGTCCTTGACAATCTCAAGGCTGACGATGAGGATGAGCAGGTAGGAATAAATATAGTGCGTAAGATTCTTGAAGCGCCGGTAAGAAGGATTGCTCACAATGCCGGAGCCGAAGGCTCTATAGTGGTTGAAAAAATACTTAATGCAAAGCCCGGTACCGGATATAATGCCGAAACCGGTGAATACGTAAACATGGTTGAAAAAGGCATTATTGATCCGGCCAAGGTCACTCGCTCGGCTCTTGAAAATGCCGCATCGGTGGCCTCGACCATACTTACCACCGACTGCCTTGTTGCCGATAAGCCTGATGATAATGATTCAGGCGGTCCGGGCGGAGGAATGCCCGGCGGAATGGGCGGCATGATGTAATACGTTATCGCCCTGATAACAGACCCCCTTCGGACTTTAGGCCCGAAGGGGGTTTTTTTTTGTATTTGACAAAAAACGTCTTTATTTTACAATATAAGAGTTAAACATTTAAAGAAAAAAAAGGAGGAAGAGATGAGGGCACTTATAAGCGTTTACGATAAAAAAGGAATAGAAGAGTTTTCTTCTTTTCTGGCTCAAAAAGGATACGAGCTCTATTCTACCGGCGGAACAAAGCGGGTTATAAAAAAAGCGGGCCTGCAGGTATCCAATGTGGCGGATATGACCGGTTATCCCGATATGCTGGGGGGAAGAGTTAAAACTCTTCATCCCGCGGTTTTCGGTGGTATTTTAGCCCGCGAAGACCAGAAAGAAGAGCTTTCAAAACATAAACTGGATTTTATTGACCTGGTATGCGTTAACCTGTATCCCTTTGAAAAAAAGCTGGCCGAGGGTAAAAAAGAATCGGAACTACTGGAGAATATTGATATCGGGGGAGTCACACTTTTAAGGGCCGCGGCCAAAAATTACCCGCGCGTAATTGTCTTAAGCAGTCCTGAAGATTACGATATAGTCATGGATGCTATTTCAGGGGACGGGATTAGCTCCTCCCTGCGCAGAAAGCTTGCAGCTAAGGCCTTTGCCCGGACTTTAAAGTACGAGTCCGCCATATCGGGTTATTTTAACCGGGACAGCCTTTCACTTAATCTTCCCCGGGTTAGTGAACTGAGATACGGCGAAAACCCCCATCAGAAAGCCGGACTCTACGGCAATCCCCCCTATAAAAAAATACAGGGTAAGAAAGAATTGAGCTTCAACAATTACCAGGATATGGATGCAGCGGTAAAGATTGCCTCAGAGCTTAAAGGGCCCGCGGCGGCCGTAATTAAGCATACTGTCCCCTGCGGTGCAGCTGAGGGCACAAGTATAAAAGAAGCCTATGAAAAAGCCTACAGCGCCGATCCTATGAGCGCTTTCGGCGGAATAGCTGCTTTTAACGCTGAAGTAGATGAAGACACAGCGGAAATGATGCTGGATAATTTTTATGAAGTCGCGGCCGCTCCTTCCTTTAGCCGGGGAGCGCTGAAAATTCTCTCCCGCAAGGAAAATCTGAGGGTTGTTATATTTTCTCCCGGAAAAGACAGTAAAAATTACCGCCAAATAGCCGGCTCTTTTCTGGTGCAGGATGAAGATTCGTTTAAAGATGAGAAGTGGGATGTGAAGACTTCCTTTAAACCGGATTTAAATCAGGAAAGAGACTTAAAATTCGCCTGGAAGGTTGCCCGTTTTATGAAGTCCAATGCGGTGGTAATAGCCGGAGACTGCAAAACCCTGGGCCTGGGAGGAGGGGAGACAGCCCGGGTAACGGCCGTTGATATAGCCGTGAATAAAATGAATACTTTCTCTCCTGATTATAAGAAAAGTACTGTAATGGCTTCGGATGCTTTTTTTCCTTTTCCGGATGCAGTTAAAAAAGCCGCTGAAGCGGGAATAAAAAGTATTGTTCAGCCCGGCGGCTCCAGAAATGATGAAAAAGTTGTAAAAGAAGCGGAAAAGCTGGGAATAAGCATGGTTTTTACCGGCCGAAGACATTTTTTGCATTAAACTCCCTATAAAAAATTACATAAAAACCGTCATTAAATCAAAACCGGGCATTGTTTTTAAAGCAGCATTTATTATGCTCTGCATACGGCTGGTTATAGCGGCCCTTATGCCTGTCTCAGCCGATGAAGCATATTACTATTTATATGTCATTAATCCCGCCTTGAGCTATTTTGACCACCCCCCCATGGTAGCCCTTGCCGGTGCGGTGTTCAGTTATGCTGCAGGCTCCTTTGCTCCTTTTTTTCTCCGGCTGGGGTCTATTGTTTTCTTTAGCGCGGCCCTGCTTCCTTTTATTAAGCTTTCAAGCTTTTTTCTGGATGAAGAATCTTCCGCCGCGGCATCTCTTGCCTTTCTTCTGGTGCCTGTTTTTTTTATTTCGGGGACTCTTCTTCTCCCCGATGCGCCTCTTATATTTTTCTGGGTGACGGGTCTTTTAGTTTTTAAAAAAACGGTTGAAAAACCCCTTTTTAGAAACTGGCTTCTTACGGGAATTGTATTCGGCCTGGCCCTTCTTTCAAAATACACGGCTATCTTTTTATATGCCGGGGCTTTTGCTTATTTACTCTCTGATTCAAGTAAAAGAAAACTTTTGCGGACTTATGGCCCTTATATTTCTCTTTTAGTTTCTTTATTGCTTTTTTCTCCCGTTATTTTGTGGAATGCAAGGAACGATTTTGTCAGTTTTGCTTTTCATATGGGTCGGGGAGGAGGCTTTAAAATAAATTTAAATTATTTTTTCCGGTTTATAGGGGGCCAGATTGTCTACCTTCTTCCTTTTTTCTTTTTGCCCGCTGTCTATTTTGCAATTAAAAGTTTGTTTTCTTTTAAAAAGAACTCCTATTACAGCTTTGTTTTTTCCTTTGGATTCATTCCTCTGGCGTTTTTTCTCTTTTATTCCCTTTTTTCAAAGACTCTGCCTCACTGGGCGGTTATAGCTTATATAGCTCTTTGTCTTCCGGTAGGGGAGTATTATGCCGGACTGAAAAGGAGAAAAAAAAAGAAAGCAGGCTTTTATGCACTGGCTCATGTATTAATAGTTTTTTTGTTAATAAGCGGAGCCCTTTTGCAGATGCGCACCGGTATCTTTTTTAACCGGGAGATATCTCTTTCCGGCGCCGGTGAGAGAAAAAATTTTAAGAACGGCGATATTTCCCTCGAATGGCTTGGGTGGGATAAAGCCCTGAAAGCAGTTGAAGAAATAGGGGGAGAAGATAAGATTTTTGTGTTTACGGACAAGTGGTTCATTGCCGGATACCTCTCTTATGCCTTTAAAGACAAGTACCCGGTAATGGTTCTCTCCAAACTTAAAAATGCCCGGGGCTTTGCCTTCTGGCAGAAGCAAAATAAATATAAGGGACGGGACGGGCTTTTTATTACTTCAAGCCTTTATTATTCCGACAGAAATGAAAAATACATGCCTTATTTTGAAAAAACTTCACTTAAAAAGGCAGTTCCGGTTAAACGGAGAGGGAAAATTGTAAAATACATATATATATACCGCTATAAAAACTTTCTCCGGGCCTACCCGGTCAAAGAAGAACTTTAAGCTTAAAGCTTCCCTGCAGCATATCTACAGGCAATGGACCCCTATAAAAAGCATTAAAAGAGGTATTAAGGCGAAGATTGCTTTCCCGTCTCCAAAAGTGAGTACAATAAAAGCTCCTGCAGTAAGCATAAATATGATTTCCGCTCCGTAAAACATTTTTTTCACCCCGGGGGAGAGAGCTTTAAAAAATATTTTCAGCTGCCGGTATCCCATTTTTGATTTCCCCGCCGTTCTTTTTTTCATATAATATCCCGTCTGGGAAATTTTTATTCCGGGGGGCAGGATTTTAAGCAGGCGATAGAGAAATTTAAATCCCCGGGGAGAAAAACCTTTTTCAGCTAAAAGATAGGGTTTAAGGGAAGACATTTTTCCGGCAAATGCGCCTGATAGGGGATCTTTAACCGCGCGGGCGTGGGGGGGAAGGGAGAGAGAGGCGGCAGTTATCCCCACCCTGGTTATAATCCGCCTTAAAAGGCTGAGGACGGTAAAATTTTTCCGGTAAGCGCATACAAT
>JBNJFW010000141.1:0-4039 GCA_051747165.1 Elusimicrobiota bacterium
CGAGTGGGACTACAGCACTAAGTCATATATATACCCCGAAGAACGTACGGCGGAGGACTACCCCGCTTTTAAGTGGGCTGAAGAGCTTGAATGGAAGGGTTATGATGACTGGCGCCTGCCCACCGGGCAGGACTCCGATCCTGCGCATCAGATAGGCCCGGCAAACGGGGGGGAGTTATTGCATCTGTATGATAACAGAGTAGAGGCAGGGTTATCTTATGCAGAGGAAGTTCACTGGTCTTCCACGGAGTCCAGTTCCTCTCAAGCGCACCGCGTGTATTTGGGTGGCGACGGTAGTGTCGGCAGCGCCATGAAGGCCTACTCCCGCCGTGTCCACGCGGTGCGCAGCATCCAGTAATTAGTTTTTTATTTTCCCCTCCCTTAAGCGGGCCGGGCAGGGACTGATAACAGGTAGGGGCTTTGTTTGACAAGAATTGCCCTTTCTTATAGAATTCCAAAGTATGGAAAAACACTTAATTATTCACGGTCATTTTTATCAGCCTCCCAGGAGGAATCCCTGGACGGGAGTACTGGGCAGGCAGCCCGGGGCTTCTCCCGCCGATAACTGGAACGAGAGGATTTTAAATGAATGCTATATGCCCAACACCGAGGCGGATTTGGATGGGGAGAAAGTAAACAACTTTGAGCTGATATCGCATAATGTGGGGGCCACTCTTTCGGGGTGGATGGCTGAAAGCAATATAGATGTTTACCGGAAAATTATCTCTGCGGATAAAGCCAGGCAGGGGGCAATGGCCCTTCCTTATAACCACAGCATTTTGCCTCTTGACAGCGGGTTTATAAGAAAACTTCAGGTGCAGTGGGGGATACAGCATTTTGAGATGAACTATGGGAGAAAACCCTCCGGAATGTGGCTTCCTGAGTGCGCTGTAAACAGCGATGTTATAGGGGAGCTGATTAAAGGGGGGATAAAATTTATATACCTGAGCAGCTCACAGGCAAAGGAAATAAAGAGGATAAGGGGGTATCAGTGGTATGATGTTTCCGATGGCTCAATTGAATTGAGAAGACCCTACCGGGTTTTTGCCCCGGAGGGGCACATTGATGTTTTCTTTTCATGCCAGGAGCTGGCTGTTGATATTTCTTTTCGCAAGATTCTGGATAATCCGGCGGCGGCCGCCGATAAAATCGAAAAGATGTTCGGCCATAAGCGCACGGAAGATTTAATTCTTAGCGTGGTTACGGACGGGGAGACTTTCGGCCATCATCATAAAGGAGCCGAAATGGGCCTTGCCCGGCTGATAAAAAAAGAGCTGCCGGAAAGAGGAATCAAAAGCGTTATGCCCCATGAGTTTTTAAATCAAAAAGATCCGGAGTGGGAGGCCAGAGTAAAAGAAAATTCTTCATGGTCCTGCGCCCATGGAGTAGAGAGGTGGAGGGATGACTGCGGATGCGGTGCAAAGGATGGGGGCAACCTCAGGTGGAGAAAGCCTTTAAGGGAGGCGGTTGACCGGCTCAGTCGGTCTGTAGTCGATGTTTTCCGGGATAAAGGCAGGGAGTTTTTCAGTGTGCCTCCCGAAGAAGCTTCTTTGAATTTCGGCAGGGTTATATCAAATCCCGGGATGCTGGGTGATTTCCATGAAAGATTTGTAAAAGAAGAGCATAAAAACAGTCCCCGGGTAAATAAATCCATAGAGCTTATTCACTTTACATGCTATATGCTGACATCCTGCGCCTGGTTTTTTGATGACCTGAAAAGAGTTGAGCCGGTCCAGAACCTTTCCGTGGCCCTCAGGGCCATTGAGCTTTTAAGGGAGCTGTGGGGAGTGGATATGGAAGAAGAGTTTTATGGCAGGCTCAATAAGCATGAGGATGTTGAATACGTATGGAACAAGCTGGTTAAATCCAGGGTTTCAAAACCGGAGTCAATGGCAAAGGATTTTATGGATATTCATTTGTTTACCGGAATAAAAAAATCCCACCGGGGTTACTGGGATATGGAGATAAAAGAAAACGAGGGCCGGAAAGAAGTATATATGGAGAATATAAGGAGCGGGGAAAAAAATAGCTTCAATATGTAAAATGGAATTGAAAACTCCATTTTTATATGCAAAATGGAATTATGTACTCTAGATTACTAAAATTACCGGGCGCGCAGCTTGACAATATTCTTTTTTTTTATAGAATTACACTATGGCTGTAAAAATAAGATTAAAAAGAACGGGCCGAAAAAAAGACCCGCATTATAAAGTTGTCGCCGTTGATTCAAGAAAGAAACGGGATGGCCGCGTTATAGAATATATAGGTCATTACCATCCCCGGGAGTCTTTCGATTTCAGCGTGGATATGGACAGGTACGAGGAATTTAAGACTAAAGGCGCGCTGGTAAGCGATACCGTACGCACCCTGGTTAATAAACTTAAAAGAGGGCCGAAAAAAACCGTGGCCGCTGAAGAAGAGAGCCCGGAGGAAAAGGCCCCTGAAGCGGAAAGCCTGAAGGAAACGCCGCAGGAAACCGAAAAAGAAGAAGCGGAACCTGAAGAAGTAAAAAGCGAAAGCGGCGATGAAAAGCTTTCTGAAGATAAAGAAGAAGAAAAAGGTGATAAAAAAGAAAATTAATTTCGCGTAACGCATATATCACATCGCAAAGGAGGCAAGATGAAAGACGTAGTAATAGAGATTGTCAAAAACCTGGTGGACCATCCCGATGAAGTCGATGCAAAAGAAGTGGAAGGCGAACAGACTACTATAATTGAAATTTCAACCAATCCCGAAGATATAGGAAAGGTAATTGGGAAAAAGGGAAGGACAATAAAAGCCTTGAGAACAATAGTAAATGCCGCGGCGGTCAGAAATGATAAAAGAGTGACAGTTGAGATAGTTGAACCCGACAGACGCTAAGGCATAATTAAATAGACTAAGAAAAAAAACCCCTTTCTCTCAGTACTTTCCGGTCTGCAGGGCAAGGGGTTTTTTCTTTATAAAAAAGCTTTTTGAGTATAAAAATAAGTATTCTGACCATATTTCCCCATGCCGTTCGCAAATACGCGGAAACGGGTATAATGGGCAGAGCGGAGGATAAAGGGGCGGTGGAATTCAGAATAGTGGACATAAGGGATTTTTCCGCCGATAAGCATAACAAGGTTGATTTTCCCCCTTACGGGGGAGGACCGGGAATGGTGATGTCTCCGGAACCCATTGTCAGGGCGCTGGAGAGCGTTGAGAACCCCGGAATAAAAATACTTATGTCCCCGTCAGGGGAGCTTTTCTGCCGGGAGAGGGCCCGCGAGCTGTCCGGGGAGAATTTGACTCTGGTCTGCGGCCGCTACGCCGGAGTGGACGAGAGGGTTAGAAAGTATGTGGACAGAGTTATTTCAATAGGGGATTATGTTCTTTCGGGAGGAGAGCTGCCGGCGCTGGTTGTGGCTGAAGCGGCGGTCAGGCTGGTTCCGGGAGTTTTGGGCAGCGAGAAATCAGCTGAAGAGGACAGGGGGTATCCGCAGTATACCCGCCCGAGGATATTCAGGGGGGAAGGAGTTCCGGAAGTGCTCCTTTCGGGAGACCACGGAAAAATTGATAAATTCAGGAAGCAGGAGGCCAGATATGGCAAGAATGATAGAAAATCAGATTAAAAAGAATATTCCGGAGTTTAATCCGGGAGACGAGGTTTGCGTATTTATGAAATCCGCCATGGACGAAGGCCGGATACAGAAGTTTCAGGGGCTGGTAATAGCCTTTAAGGGAAAGGGAATAAATAAAACCTTTACTCTGCGCAAGCATGCCTTCGGAGTGGGCGTGGAGAAAATTTTTCCTATTCACTCTCCGCTTATAGATAAAATAGAGCTTGTGAGAAAAGGAAAAGTCCGCAAGTCCAAGCTGTATTATATGAGAGAGCGCTACGGAAAGGCGGCCAGGATCAAAGAGAAAAGATAACCCTGAAAAGCAGTTTTCTCAAAGGAAAGAAGGGCGAGGAAAAGGCTCTTTTTTTTCTCAAACAGAAGAACTATTCAATAATAAAGCGTAACTGGCGCTGCCGGGCGGGGGAGATAGACATAATAGCGCGTGAGGGAGATACGCT
>JBNJFW010000142.1:0-4027 GCA_051747165.1 Elusimicrobiota bacterium
CAGCCGAGTTATCAAAGCCCGGCTCCCCGGAAAGTTTCTTAATAGCCCGGTAGCCGCTCACAGAAGGCATAACCACATCTGTTATTATAAGGTCCGGTTTTTCTCTGACAGCTTTTTCAATAAGCTCTTTTCCGTTTTTGACTTTAGCAACGTCAAATTTATCCTCAAAAACCGTTTTAAGTAAAGCACATATATCACCGTCATCGTCCGCAATAAGCAACTTTTTCCTCATATTAAATCAAGTCTTTTACTTTTGAAAGAAGTTTTTCGGGAGTAACGGGTTTTATTATGTACCCTTCAGCCCCAACCTCAAAAGCCCTTTCAACTTCTTTACCCTTGGAATCAGCTGTGCACATCAAAATCTTAATCTTCTTTGTTGAAGAGCTTTCTTTTAAAATTTTGCACACCTCCCACCCTTCTATATCAGGCAGGTGCATATCAAGAACTATAAGCGAGGGTTTTTTCTTTTCAGCCATCTTTATAGCTTTTTTCCCGTTATCAGCTACTTCAACGCTGTAATTTATAGTCAAAACGCTGTGAAGCATCTCCAAGACCGTAGGAGAATCATCAACAACTAAAATATCCGTTTTACTCTTTCCGAAAAGTCCCATCTACATTACCTCCTCTGCTATTTTAATAATATCTCCGGCTATCTCATCGGGAGAAACAACACTGTCCGCAACGCCGGATTTTACCACAGCCGAAGGCATGGATGACAAAACACATTTTTCCGGGTCCTGTGCTATAACTTTTCCGCCGGCTTCCTTTAGTGCTTTAAGTCCTGCCGCGCCGTCGCATCCCATACCAGACAAAACCACACCTATGTTTTGAGGTCCGAAGGCTTCGCTCATTGATTCAAACAGCACGTCGCCCGAAGGCCTGAATCCGTTGCGTTTAGGAGAATCATCCAACTCTATTCTACCGTATCTGCTTACAACCATGTGTTGCTTTTCTTTAGCCACATAAATCATTCCTTTTTTTATTTTAATGCGCTCCCGGGCCTCAATCACATCCAGCGCGGTGCCCCCATTCAGCCACTTAATAAAGCTTTCCGTAAAGCCGCTTGATATATGCTGAACCACAAAAATGCATCCGGGAAAATCCCCGGGTATTTCGGCAAGCAGACTTCGTAAAACTCCCGGCCCGCCGGTTGAAGAAACTATGCCCACATGAGCAAATTTTTCAGAAGGCACTTTACCTTTTTTTTTTGCCGCATTTCTTTTTTTCAAGCCCGCACGGAGAGCTATTCGGGCTTTTGAAAGCGTTTTAATTTCTCTGATTAATTTTTTCCTGAACCTCTCCGAATCCCCTCCCGAATCCATCTTAGGCTTTTCAATTACCTCAAGAGCTCCGAGTTCAAGAGCCTTAAAAATAAAGCGCCCTCCCCTGCTGAAAGCCGAACTTGAAATTACCAGTATCGGAACAGGAAAATCAGCCATTATCTTTTTTATGGCTTCAAAACCGTTCATAAAAGGCATATCTATATCCATAGTAATTACATCCGGTTTAAGAGCAGATGCTTTTTCTACCGCGTCCATTCCGTCTCCTGCCACCCCGACCACTTCAATTTCATCATTACCTTTTAAATGCATCTCAATTAAACTTCGCACAGTCGGAGAATCATCCACAACCAGAACCCTTATCTTTTTCATATCAGTAATCAATTCCTTTCCTTATTTTATACTTACCCGATAAGCCTTTCTATGGTTTCAATAAGCTTTCTCTGTCTAAACTCGCTTTTTACTATATATGCGTCGGCTTTAACTTCAAGCCCTCTTTTTTTATCTTCCTCCTCTCCCAGGGAAGACACAATTATCACGGGTAAAGCTTTCAGTTTCTCATCATTCTTTATTTTCCTGCATAAATCCAGACCATCCAAATTAGGCATGTTTATATCAGTAATCAGCAAATCATATTTTCCATCTTTATCTTTAATTTTCTTATACGCCTGCATACCGTCAACAGCAGCCTCAACCTCAAAACCAGATGACTCCAAGATACTTTTTTCCAGGTTACGTGTAGTAGCGGAATCCTCCGCAATTATAATTTTTTTCATTTTAGATTTCCTTTCGGCGCTTTTTTCTTCGGGAGCAGTTCCGGCAAAAAAGGAAGTTTTAGTTTTAGCCTCCTCTATAAGGTCCGGAATATGCAGTATCACCGCCGGTGCACCGTTTTCAAGTATAGTAACCCCGGCGATATTTTTCATTTTACCTATAGGCTTTTTAAGAGTCTTGATTACAACATCCCTTTGCCCTATTAAATGATTAACGGCAAAAGCCAATTTTCGGCCCGCGTGATTTATAACTATAACCGGCAGCTCAGGCTGTTCAAAAGTACTCCCTCCTTTTCTTTCCATTTTCAGAACTTCATCCAGAGCCAGCAAAGGAACGGTATAACCGCGGATTTTTATTGCCGGCTCGCCTTCCACAGACCTTATCTGTTCCGACTTTATATATGCTACAGTTTCAACTGCATTAACCAAAAACACAAAAGTTTGCCCACCCGTTTCTACAAGCAGCCCGGAATTTATTAAAAGAGTCAGAGGCAGTATAAGAGTAAAAGAAGTTCCGCCGTCAACAGATGTTTTAACTAAAACCTGCCCGGCGAGATTTTCCTCAATATTCTTTTTTACAAGATCAAGCCCCACGCCACGTCCCGATATATCATCGGCCTCATCTCTGCTGCTGAATCCCGGGTCAAAAATTAACTGAAGAGCATCGCCGGCCCCTAATTTTTCCGCGTCTTCTTCTTTCAGAAAACCCTTTCTCACAGCAGCCTGCTTTATCAGCTCCCCGTCAATGCCTTTTCCGTCATCACTGACTTCAACACAAACCCTGTCTCCCTGCTGATAAGCCGACAGAATAATCTTACCGCATTCTTTTTTTCCCTTTTCTCTTCTTTGCTCAGGTGATTCAATTCCATGATAAATCGCATTCCTTATTATGTGTATCAATGGGTCTTTTAAATTTTCTATCATCCTTTTATCAAGCTCAGTGTTTTCGCCGTTTATTTCCACGTCAACTTTCTTATTATATTCATTTGCTATATCATGAATTACTCTCGGCAGCAGGGAAAAAACAGTTGAAACAGGCAGCATTCTTATACCCATAACCACATCCTGAAGCATATTTACGGTAGAATCCAAAACCTTAACATTTTCTTTATAGCTTTTTGCCATTTTAAGCAGCTTTTTCTTAGCTTCCGCAATCTCGGGAGAATCAAAAGAAGCAAGAGACTCTATCTCGCGACGTAAATTTAGCGAATAATTTTGAAGCTTCTGCCAGTTTAAAAGCATAACACCGACCAGGTTCATAAGTTCATTAACCTTGTCCACAGACACCCTTACCGTATCATCGGTGTCAAGTGAAGGAGTTTTAACTTTTGAAGAGGAATTCTTATCTTTTACTTCCGCGGCTGAATTATTTTTTTCATTTTCCTCTTTCGGAACCTCACCGTTCGACATTTCCCGGACCGCCTTTTTGAGTCCGGAGATAACCTCATTTACATCAACACTTTCTCCGCTTAGTATAAGCTCAACCGTATCAAAACATTCAAACAGAGCACTCGAAACGGATGATATATCTTCGATATTACTTTCTTTTATTTCATTTACGGCGCTTTCGGCCTCATGAGCAATTTTCGCAATATCCGTGAAGCCCACCATTGCAGACGAGCCTTTTAAAGCATGTCCGGCTCTTAAAAGTTCATCAACGGCCGCCTCATCAGCAGGGTTTTTTTCCAGAGCCAAAAGATTTTCATTTAATTTTTGAATATATTCTTTTGCCTCCGGTTTAAAAACCTTTAACACCTGCTCATTCATTACTATCTCCGATCTTCTTCGTATTGCTGTTCATAAATCTCAGTCCTTTTCGTCGTTTTCAGATATCTTAAACTTTTTCACATTTTCACTCAGTTCTTCGGCAAGGCTGGTTAAATCCTCGGCAGCTTTTGTTGTCTGCTTCGCGCTGACCGAAGACTGTCTTGAAGACTCATTTATTTCTTCAATAGCCTTTGTTGTCTGACCGGT
>JBNJFW010000143.1:0-4021 GCA_051747165.1 Elusimicrobiota bacterium
AAGTAAGAACATATTAGCCGAGGGACACTCGGTGATAGCCTGTGGAGTGGAAGCGTTGGTTTCCACAATGAAGCAGGAACTCCCGATACGAAAACCCGTAAGGGTATAAGTTGGAGAATCCCCTTGCTTTAGCTATGGGGAGTTGTCAACTATTCCTTTATGTTTTTTAAATAGTCAGCCGGTTGGACATTGATTCGCCGGCGTTCTTTGCTACCATTTTTCATGGCGTATAACTCCTTTTTTTCTTTTAACAAATATTAGGAGTATACGCCGCTTTTCTTTGTCCGTCAAATCAACTCATACACAACTTTCTATTATATTCCCTTTGGTTCATGAAAACTCTACTTTATAATAACAAACAAATCCGCCACTGCTAAAGATATAAAAAATATGCCAGATGCAGTCCCCCATCCCATTACAGAGTCTGTCCACTACGAAACAGGTCCGGGACTCCTAAAGCAGGTCCTCATAAGGGAATATACAAAGCTTAGAATTTATATGGAGGGGAAATATCAAATACTTCCGGGAACTGTTACGATTTTAGACCCTGTCCTGGATTGTTTCTATAAAATATCCATTCCGAACACAATAAAAAGTTAAAAAGCTACTTGATTTAGTTACTTAATGACTTCAAGGACTAACTAAGTTTATTAGTATCGATCGGATTAGGTTACTTTCCGGGTTTTATAACACTTATTTTTGCATAAACACTACGAATTATTCATAATTCTTTACGCGCTATGCAAAATTATATAACGGATATATTATATTAATCTTTTGAAAATTTAGTTTAAATCATCAGAAGCTATCTGGGCATGTCCCTGTTCGGCATGAATTAAGGCATCATAGAATTTTTCCACTTTTGGGGTAGAGGCATTCTTCAGAAACCTTTGGTATTTCTCAACAGCAGCATCTTCTAATTCTTTAGTCCTTTCTAAATCCTTTTGGGGTGATCCTTTAGGATCTTCTCCCTTAAGTTCGGGTTCCTCTAATCCCAAAAATTTTGCAGCTACTTCTGCATGCTCCTCTTCAACCCTTGCGAATTGCTTAAATAACCGATCCATCTTAGAATATTTTTTATTGGCCTTGCTCACTTTTTTATAGTAAGCAGCTGCATTAATCTCTAAATCAAGGGTCTCCTTCATATCGGATTTTTCCTGTTGGGTTAATTCCACATCCCATAATTTAGAGTAATCTTCTATACTCTTAAGATATTTTTCGGGAGCGCCGCAGAAAGGGCAGTCATCTATGCTTTCTCCCAGGTAAGGTTCTCCACAAATCTGACATACAAATAGTTTAACCATTTTCTTTTCCTCCTTTTAATTTTCCTGTCTCCGATTTCCCAATTAAAATTTCATCCTGAGTCTCCGGCAGGAATCAATCAGCATCAATCTCTATGCAAGATTTAATTTATTAAATAAGAAACTAACTGTCAAACCCTTCTCCTTTCAGAATTTTTATCTCCGCCTCTCTCTCGGATTTTTTAATCGCACTTGAAAATAACCGGACGCATGCTTCATTACATTTATAGGTCAGTTTTGAAAGAATTCGGTCTTAAAAGATTTAATTTTTTGTCAATTTTTTTGTTTCTCTTTATCAATCTATATACCTGGGCACCCGTATGTTATGGCAAGTATATCCTCCCGGATTCTTTTGAAGATAATCTTGGTGGTAATCTTCGGCCGGGTAAAAGTTAGTGAGCAACTCAACTGTTGTAACAACAGGATTTTTCCACCTGCCGGAACTATTTACAAGTTCAATAAAATCTTCCGCATCTTTTCTTTCTTTTTCGTTTTTATAAAAAATTGCCGAGCGATACGAACTTCCGACATCGTTGCCCTGTCTGTTTAATGTTGTGGAATCATGAATGCGGAAGAAAAAATCCAGCAGTTCTTTATGCGATATGGTTCTGTCGTCATACTCTATCTCTACAGCTTCGGCATGACCGGGATGATTTTCATATGTCGGATCCGGGTTATCCCCGCCGGTGTATCCGACACGGGTGTGAATGACTCCCGATTGTTTGTGGAAAAGCTCCTGAATCCCCCAAAAACAGCCGCCAGCCAAAACAGCCTTTTTAATCATGGTCCTTATCCGGGATAAACTTCAATGACAATGAATTGGCACAATGACGGGTATTTTTTGGAGTGAACCCTTCACCCGAAAAAAGATGGCCCAAACGCCCCCCGCAACGGGCGCAGGTAATTTTCGTCAGCTTTCCGTCTGCGTCCAAACTTTTTCTCACCGCTTCAGGTATTTCATCGTCAAAACCGGGCCAGCCGCAGCCGGATTTGAATTTATCTTTTGAGCGATAAAGCGGAACATCGCACTGCCGGCATACATATATGCCCTGCCCTTTGTGATCTAAATACTCCCCGGTAAAGGGAGCTTCCGTACCCTTGTCTATAATAACCCTCCTTTCTTCTTCTGTAAGTTTATTCTTTTTTATATTCATAAATACATCATAACAAAATTTTCACATAATTTCTTTTCTATTTGTTATTGCAGTCGGGCTCACGCGGTGTTGATAACAGGTTCTTTACAGAACACTTTGATTTACGCATAATTGGGTTACGCGCTATGCGAAATTATATAAGGACTTCGTCAAATTGCCCTACCTTTTTATTCTTTTTTGAGTCTACCGATTAATATTTTCGAGGAAATATTCCAAGTTGTCAAAAACCAAATATTTACCTATATTTTTATTGTTTGGCACAAATTTGATTTCAAAAAATTACCTAATATTTGGTTTTTTGGTTTAAATTTGTTATTGTTTTAGGGGAATAAAAAGATGAAGTATATAAACAAACAATTAGTTGAGCACTTTAAAACCAAAAATTATTTTAACCGAAAGGAAATCTATAATTTTTACAAAAATTACGAACCCGGCTTAAATAAAAAAACTTTCGCCTGGCGAATTCACAACCTGAAGTCGAAAAATATAATCCGGGAGGTTAAGAAGAATATCTATACCGTTGCGGATAAATCCGACTTTAGCCCGGAAATAAGTAAAAAAATTATAGAGTTAAACTATTTTATAAATAATAAGTACCGGAATCCAGATTACGATATATGGGAGACAAAGTGGGTATACAGTTTTTTAATTCACCAGCCCGTGGCAAATTTAATAATAATCGATTTTCCCGGGGAGCTGGCTGACTCGCTTTTTTACAATATAAAGGAAACTCAGGAAACGGAAGTTTATTTAAATCCCGGGAAAAAGGAAATTGAAAAATATATTTCCGAAAAAGATACAGCAATTATAATTAAACCTCTAATTACCAGATCTCCCCTGAAGGAAATTAATGAAGTCGCTGTCCCAAAATTAGAAAAAATTCTCGTTGATATTTTTTCGGAACAGGAAATCTTTTTTATTTTTTCCGGCAGTGAAATGAACAATATTTTTAATTACGCTTTTGAAAATTTTCATATTAATCTAACCACACTGCTCGCTTATGCGGAAAGAAGAAATAAGAGAAAAGATATAAAAAACTTCATCACCCGCACTGCAAACAGTAAAACCAGGCAGCTTCTTAACTATGATTTCAACTGATTCTCTTACCAGGGAAAGGGCTTTACAATTCAAGAAAAAACCAGGCTATAAAAAAATAGATCCCGCTCTGCTTAATAAAATGATTACCGCTATTGTTTTGCTGGAGCAGTTGAAATTTACCGGCATCCCTTTCTCCTTAAAAGGCGGAACCGCACTTATTTTTCTACTTGATAAGCCCAGGCGTTTTTCTATAGACATAGACATTGTTACCCGTGAAAATAAAAACACCCTGGAAAAAGTTTTTTCCGGAATAATTGAAAATTCACCTTTTATAAAATTTGAGGAGGATACCCGGGATAATGTCAACGATATTCCTAAACTACATTACAAATTTTTCTATGACTCCGCCTTCCAAAAAGAACCTGCTTATATTCTACTGGATATTTTAACCGACACTTTCGTTTATCCGGAAACTGCTCGACTCCCGATTGACTGCGAATGGCTGAAAATCAAAGGAGAGCCTTCAAG
>JBNJFW010000144.1:0-4021 GCA_051747165.1 Elusimicrobiota bacterium
CCTGTTTCCCGGTTAGGTACGGGAACTCTTATTTCCCGGTGCTTTATTTTCGGAGGAGCTTTCTTTTTAAGCGCCGGCTTGTCCGAACTGATTATAGCCGAAAAAACCGGCGGCGTAACAATGGCCGTAATAAAAGTCATCATAACGGCTATACTGAAGGCTTCACGCGGCAGTACTCCCGACGCCAGTCCTATGCCCGCAATGGTAAAAGCTACTTCTTCGCGGGGAACCATTCCGACACCTACAGACGCCGATCCGGAGAGGCTGAAATTCATAAAATATGCCGGAACACCGCAACCTATGACTTTTGACAGAATTGAACTAAGGGTGAAAATTAGACCGAAGGCTATCATTGCAAAGGAGGATATTTCCGAAAAATTTACCATCATTCCCATCACACAGAAAAAAATAGGAACAAAAAACCTGCGTAGGCCTTCAAGGTTGTCTTGTATTATACCCGAGAGATCAGTTTGAGATAAGGCCAGGCCCATAACGTACGCTCCTACTATCATTGCCATACCGGATTTTTCGAAAACACCGGCCAGAAGGAAAGACAAAGCAAGGCTAATAATTGCTATGGAAATCCGGTCTCCGAACATTTTCAGAAACCGTGCCAGCTGTCGGTAGAAAATTATTCCTGCCGCAGTAAACCCCAGCCAGATTAATATCGAGCGGCCGGCGATGAAAGTTATGTCTTTCCATAATATATCGCTGCTTTGCACAATTCCGATAACAACAGTTAAAGCTATTATCCCCAAAACATCATCAATCACCGCCGCTGAGATTATTGTTACCCCTTCGGGAGAGTCCATTTTTCTTTTCTCGGACAGAATTCGGGCACTGATTCCTATGGATGTGGTCATAGATATCACGCCCAAAAAAAGCGGGCCGGGATGCAAAAACGAAACTTCCGGCCCCAGAATAAGGGAAAAAAGGAAAATTCCCGTAAAATTTCCCGCGAAAAAACTTAAAACCGCCCCGCCCAGGCCTACGGTAATTGCCTTAAACGAAAACCGTAAAAACGCACCTACGTCAGTTTCCATACCCACGAAAAACAGCAGTATAATAGACGCTAATAAAGCTATTCCATAAAGTTCCGCTGATACCGGGACCCCACCGGAGGACGCTGGAAAGAGACCTCCGGAAAAACCCGGAAAAGAGATTCCCCCTAAAAAATGCGGGCCTATCAGCATACCTGCTAGAATCTCACCCAGAACCGATGGGAAATTGAATTTTTCAAACAGACGTCCCCCAAGCCATGCTGCGATTATTATAATCGACAGCTGAAAAATAAAAAGAGTAAGGCTTTCGGTCATATTACAATAACCCCCTCAATATGCTTTACTATTTTATAAATCCCTATTTCGTTCATTTTTGATATTTTACGTATTTTTTATTAATACCTTCAAACTGTTACCCATTTCACAATTGATGCTCATTATAACACTTTTCCCAATCTATTAAAACGGCTATGGCCTCATAACCTTGGAAATAGAAAAAGTCACAGTGGACCCTCTCAATGAAAAAAAGTAAGCACAGCATTTTACAGAAATTATATGAAAGCAATGTTCAAACAGTACTTACTATATCTGTTTTTCACTTCTTTTCCCAAGAGAGGAATTTTCTGTTTGAGCATTACCTTTACCGCTTTCTTCAACATCAAAAGCTCCTTGGCAGCTTGATCCGCTGCCGGCAGTGCAGGCCAGGCAGTGACTGCCGGTGATAATTTCTTTACTCTCTAGCATATTCACTTCCAGATTTTTTATTTTTACCGGTTCACCGGCATCATTTCTAATTGGCTCTCCAATGGAAAGGTTAAAATCACAGTCGTACAGTTTTCCGTCAAACCCTACACTAAGACAGCTTTTGCACATAACTTTATTTACATTATCCGGGTTGAAATTATTCCTAAGCAGCTTGTAGTACCCATCTGCCTGGTTATTCGACTCAAGAGTTTCCTTGAACTTATTAACCGGCACGTTGGTAATTGTAAGAAGGTCGTCAAAAACAATTCCGAATTCTTTATACAGCTTATTTTTATAATCTTTCTCAAGTAAATGCTGCCGTCCGGGAAGGTACGCCCCCAGGGGATTGTAAACCAAATCCAGCTTAAGCTCCTTATTTTTTCCGAAACCGCAGCGATTCAGCTGGTTCAGCCCCCTGATGCTTTTTTTAAAAACACCTGAGCCGCGCTGTTTATCAACGTTTTCTTTAGTGTAGCAGGGAAGCGAAGAGATTACATGAACTTTATTTTCACTGAAAAATTCAGGTAAGTGTTCTTTTTCCTTTTCTGTCAAAACTGTAAGATTAGAGCGCACAATAATCTCATTTACAAGAGGCCCAACTGATTTCACAAAGTACTTAAAATCCGGGTTTAATTCAGGAGCCCCTCCTGTTATATCCAGGGTTTGGATATCATTATTCTTTAAGCAAGAAAGAATATCTTCTATGACTTTCCGGGACATAATGTTTTTGCCTTCAGGTGAGGCGCCTATATGGCAATGCACACAAGCCTGATTACATAAATTACCCATATTTACCAACAGAGTCGAAACTTTGTCTCTGCAGAGCAAGTTTTTCGGAACATTATATTTTTTAAGCATACTGATAAATGCATTCATGCTATTAAATCCCCTTTTAACTTCTGCAATTTTAGATTTTAAATAAAACTCATTTTTTTATTTTAAACTTCACAATTGTGTTTCTCTTTGAGTTCCTGGTTTAGAAAGATACTCAAAACTGTTCTTATGACTACAATACTGCCCAAAATCGCCAGCTCTTTCAAGGCAGGATCCATTGCAGTCCGTATTATATCTGCTGCTATAAAAAATTCCAAGCCAAGGAGTATATACGAACCCAAATGGTGGCGTTCTTCGTCTCTTTTCTGGCATATATTCTTACCCTTGAATCGCTTGAATTCCAGCTCTATCATTTTTTTTAAAGTCAACGCAACACCATAAATGATTGTAGCAGAAGCTATTATTCCTATGATAAATGCTGTTTCTTTTAGTATTTCTGTCATTTTTTTCCTCCTTGCAATTTATACCCTTTTAATTATTTAAGCTGTTTATATACTCAAGCGTGTGTGAACAAGGGTTTCCCCCAGATAATGCCCTGCTGTAAAACTTCTTCAGGTCATCTAAAGTATCTATGTCATACCATTTCTTAAGCTGAAGCACTTTTATGTAATTACTTTTCAGGCGCTTAAGCGTTGAATCAAAAACCTTATCTTTGCCCCATTTAATTCCTTTAAAAGCTTCCTTTTCAAAACCTGAGGCTGTAAAAGCTATCAGGTAATAGCCACCGTCATCAGCCGGCCCTATTACAGCATCATAGCTGTCAAGTTTTTTAAAAGAGCTTTTTATTAATTTTGCCGGTAAATCCGGACTGTCTCCGCCCAGAATAAGGGCTTTTTTATAGCCGGACTTGAAAGATTTAACTAAAGAATTTTTAATTCTTTCTCCCAAATCAGACCCCTCCTGGGGAAAATATTTAAAAGAGCCGCCCAGCCAGCTTTTAAATTTTTCACGTGAATTTCCGGGGGAGCAGAAAATATTCACCGCAGCATCAATATCTTTCATATTTTCAGTTATATCCAGCACAAAATTTCGGTATAACTCTGAAGCCTTTCGGTTTCCGATCTCCTTGCCCAGCCGGGTTTTAACATATCCGGGCTCGGGGTATTTTAGCAGTATGTTAATACACTTTGTATTATCTGCTGCAACCATAATAAATTTTTGCAAGAAGATCAGGCGAAACTTTAATCGAGTGCAGGAGGTAAATTAAATAATTTCTGGCTGTGGTCTTGAATATGCCATGCTGCTCCCACCGGCGCGCGGAACTTTTTACCGGGGTCTTTATTATTTTTATTCCCCCGTATTCTTTTTTTATTTTTTTCATAAGTTCTACTTCTTCCATTAACGGTATCTGAGGGTATCCTCCGGCTGAGTCAAATATTTTTCTTTTAATAAAAATAGCCTGATCCCCATAAGGGGTTTTTGAAAAAAGCACTCTTATATTC
>JBNJFW010000145.1:0-4021 GCA_051747165.1 Elusimicrobiota bacterium
GATTTGCCGTGGTCTATATGTGCTATTATACTGAAATTTCTAATATTTTTCATGTAGTTATCTAATATTAAACTTATTTTTGATAAAACTTCAAATTGATATGAAATACATATAGCTTTGTACTTTTAGTTCTTGTCGTATTTTCTTTTTATTAGAAAGAAATATAGTATGGAACCTATTCCCTGCGAAAGGATTATTAATAGCAAGAAAGCTATTTTTTCATTCGGACTTGAAAAATCCCTTTTTATGCAATCGATAAGCATCCATATCCAAAATATAAAGAAAAATAATACCGTCAGAAAAAGAATAATTAATAACGCACCTGAAAATTTACTTGGAAAAGATGGGTTAACATGAAAATTTGTATCTGAGAGCAACAAAGTCCCGTTAGATTTTTCAAATGTGAAGTTTTTCCTTGTACCTTTAAGGCTCCAGGTAGGGCCTTCTTTTTTTAAACTCGTTGAAGCTTCTATTTGGCCTGTCTCTGTTTTTTTTACAGATTTGACTTCCAGGAGGCTGAATTCTATGTTTTCATCTGAAAGGGATTTTTGAATATTGTTTATTAAAACATCTGCGGAGCCTGTGGATACTAAGTTTCTTAAGGAATCAAAATCTTTTTCATTTACGTGGTGGAAAATTTCCTCAACCCTATCTTGTATTAATGATTTTTGAGAGTCTTCAATTTCGGCAAAAGCTGAAATGCAAGAGATAAGCAAAACAAGTATAAAAAAGGAAATATATTTTAAGTTGTTTATCTTCATTAATACTATATAAACACATGTAATTAATTTTGTCAATAAGTGTATTTTTTAATGTAAAATTTGCATTTTCTTTTCTAAATTAATAGTATTAAACGTACAAGTTAAATCCAATATGATTTATTAGTATTGTGGTGGGTGTAGCTCAGTGGCAGAGCACCTGGTTGTGGCCCAGGTGGCCGCCGGTTCAAATCCGGTCATCCACCCCAGTTTTTATTTGGTGAATAAAATTTGACATTTAGGAGTATATAAATAAAATAGCTTAACATGAGTAAAAGAAAATGGCACATAATTGATGCGGAAGACAGGGTTTTAGGCCGCCTGGCAACAGGCGCGGCGCGTATTCTTATGGGAAAGGACAGGGTGGATTACACTCCCCATGAGGATAAAGGGGCTTTTCTTATAGTTACAAACGCGGACAAAATTAAGCTCAGCGGAAGCAAGGAAAAAAACAAGGAATATTTCTTTCCTTCAACGCAGCCGGGAAAGTCAAAAACCAAAACTTTACCGGAAGTGAAAAAAAAGAAACCGGAGTTTATAGTAAAGCATGCGGTTAAGGGTATGCTCCCTGATAATAAATTGGCCTCCAGAATGATAAAAAGGCTGAAAGTTTATCAGGGTAAAGAGCATCCCCATGAAGCTCAGAGACCCGAGAAGGTGAATATTTAACATGAATAACACGATGGAAACTTTACAGGCTGTAGGAAGAAGAAAGGCCAGTGTGGCCAGAGTTTATTTTTTCCCAAAGGCGAAAGGTAAAAACAGTTTTATAATAAACAAAAAGCCTCTGAAAGAATATTTTATAGACAGAAAAGACATGGTCAGGTCAATATTAAGCCCGCTGAAGTACCTGGGGTTTGAAGGCACATATAATATAAAAGTTACCGTGCATGGCGGCGGCAAGAAAGGCCAGGCGGAAGCAATAAGGCTGGGCCTGTCCAGAACTTTATCCCAGATGGATGAGCAGTCAAGGAAAAAACTCAGGTCCAGGGGCTTTCTTACCAGGGATCCCCGTGTTGTAGAAAGAAAGAAGCCCGGCCGGCGTAAAGCGCGCAAAAAAGAACAGTATTCAAAGAGATAAAATGGCTGCCGCTAAAAAGCTTCCTTATGCAGCGCTTACTGTCCTGCTGCTGCTTTCTGTGGTATCAGGCCTATATTTGATTCTTTCCGAAGACAGAGTTTCACTTCCCTCCATATCAAGAGATTCAAAAACAGCAAATAAAATAGGAGTGGTAGATGTACAAGGTGAAATTTACTTTCCCTTTTCCGATACCGGCTTTACCCCCGACAGGGGAGCAAACAGGGTAATCCGGACTTTAAAAAAATATCGCGAAAACGACAAAATTGATGCTGTTATAATAAGGGTTAACAGCCCCGGAGGAACAATAGGAGCTGTCCAGGAAATTGTCAGTGAGGTTAACAGAGTGAAAAAAAGCGGCAAACCGGTTGTTGCTTCTGTGGCCGACATAGGAGCCTCGGGTGGATATTATGTCGCTTCCCAGGCTGATAAGATAATTGCCAATGAAGGCAGTATTGTAGGTAGTATAGGGGTAATAATGGCCAGCGGAGATTTTTCAGAACTCCTGGACAACCTGGGAATAAAGATAGAAACAATTAAAAGCGGAGCGCACAAGGATGCCGGTTCTTTTCACCGTCCCCTCAGTGCTCCGGAAAAAGAATACCTCCAGGCGATGGTTGATGATGCTTTTGATCAGTTTGTGGTTGCGGTCAGCAGCGGCCGCAATATATCCATCCAGAAGGTCAGGGAAATGTCCCAGGGCCAGATATATACGGGCAATCAGGCTGCGGACATGGATTTAATTGATAAACTGGGCGGGTTTAGCGATGCGGTGAATGTTGCCGAAGAGCTTGCGGAAATTGAAGATGCAGAAATAATCCGGGAAAAGCATTATGACATAAGTTCCTTATTAAAGATTTTTGCAGGGGGAGAGACCATGATGGATATGCTTGCGGAAGAAAAATACAGCGGTATAAGTTATCTCTACAGCCCCAGATGAAAAGGTTTTTTGACTTAGTCACTTCCCCTTCGTTTACAGTTTATAGTATGTCCCGCTCGGATATGGATTTCAAGGGTGTTTATGTTTTTGTAGTAGCCGGGATTTCATCTCTTGCGTCAATTTTTTTAATAACGGGTATCCCTTCCTGGATTGCTTCTTTTATGGTTACCTGGGGTGTTTTTATCAGACTGGCGGCTGGCTTTCTCTTTCTTCTTTCCTTAAGCGCTTTATATCATTTTTTTGCCGATATGTTCGGCGGTTCCGGAGAGTCGTTAAAGACATTAAAGGGGATGTTTTATATTACCGCTCCTTTTACATTTCTTACTCCCGCCGCCCTTATTGCAAATTTATGGGGAGGCCGCATACTTTTTGTTCTTTTCCTTTTAGCTGCGGTTGTGTTTTTCATAATACTGCAGTATGAATTAATAAAATATTTTTACGGCCTCCCTCCGGACAGGTCATTAAAGGTTTTAGCTTTGCCCTGGGTAATATTTTCGGCGGCGGGGCTTTTTTCCTTTGTGTTTTTAAATATAGGGTTAGTGGCATATTTTCTATGAATAAAAATATAGCGGTTTCTATATACGGAGCAACCGGATTTACGGGCAGGGAGCTTCTCAAGATTCTCTGCCGCCATAAAGGGGTGCATATAGATAAATTATACTCCAGGAGCTATGCCGGTTCCCGTATCTCGGATATTTTTCCCGCCCTTAAAGGAGTGATTGACAAAAAACTTTCTTCTCCTGATCCGGAAAAGGTTCCTCTCAATTCCGATGCTGTTTTTCTGGCCCTGCCCCATATGAAGTCCATGGAATATGTTCCACGCCTTAGGGATAAGGGAATTCTTACGGTTGATATGTCGGCCGATTACCGCTTTTCGGATTGGGGAGCGTATGAAAAAGAATACGGATGCAGGCATACAGACAGAGAAAATATTAAAAAAGCTGTTTATGGACTAAGTGAGATTAACCGGGAATCTATACGGGAGGCTTCTTTAATAGCAAATCCCGGATGCTACGCTACAGCTCTTATCCTGGCCCTGTATCCTCTTTTAAAGAAAAAACTTTTAATTGGGCCTGCTTACGCGGATGCCAAATCGGGCATATCCGGAGCGGGAAAAAAACTGCATGAAAACTTTCTTTTTGCCAGCAGAAATGAAAATTTAACTCCATATAAAGTTAACACTCACCGCCATAGGGGGGAGGTGAAGGAGTTTTTGTCCGGGGCCTGCTCCGGGAGATGGTCCGG
>JBNJFW010000146.1:0-4003 GCA_051747165.1 Elusimicrobiota bacterium
ATCTCAGGAAGATTGCTGAAGATACGGGCAAAGACCATAAGCTGGCACTGAAGTTTTGGGCTACAGGAATACCGGAGGTTATGATCCTTGCCTCAATGATTGAAAGACCGGGTAAAGTTACCGTAAGGCAGGCTGAAAGGTGGGTGGACTGCATAGAAAGCTGGGATGTCTGTGATCAGCTGTGTATGAATCTTTTACGGAAAGTAAAATTTAAAGAGAAGCTGATACATAGTTGGCATTCTGATGAGAGAGAATTCGTGAAAAGGTGCGCTTTTGTACTCATTGCGGTCAGCGCAGTACACGATAAAAAAAGAGCTGACAAATATTTCACCGCTTATTTTCCCCTGATAAAAAAAGAAGCACGGGATAGCAGAAAATATGTAAAAAAAGCAGTTAGCTGGGCGCTTAGAAATATTGCTAAACGCAATAAAGATTTAAAACGTAAAGGGTTAAAAATGGCCAAGAGTCTTAAAGATCAGCAGAACCGTTCTTCTCAGTGGATTTCCAGCGAAGTTATTAAAGAATTAACCTCTGAAAAAATACAGAAAAGGTTCGAATAAGAAAGTAATTAAAAAATTTGTATAATATTGAAAGCTAAAAGGAGGTTACACTATGGAACAAATATCAACAGAATTAATGGTTGTGATAATCATTTTGGGACTTTGGTCGCTTATATGGAAAGGTATTGCGCTTTGGAAATCCGGAAGGAACAACCAACTTAAATGGTTTATAGTAATATTAATATTAAATACCGTGGGAATCCTCCCCATTATATATTTGAAATTTTTCCAGAAAAAATCCGGGAATAAAGATAGTACAAAAGTTCCGGGCAAAGAACTTAGTTAAACAAAGATATAGCGAACTCCAAAAAACATATAGGATTTTTGCTAAATTTACAATTCCAGAAAAAAATAAGTTAAATTTACCCATTTTTATTATTTTTTCTAAAATATTTCTCTGGAATTTGGTTTCTGTAACAGATAATCGACGTGACAACTCAGCAAGTTTTATTTTTCCAAACGAGCCGCCGGTGATTTTAATTTTAAAGTCATCAATATTAGCACAAGCGCTGGCGGCATATTTTCGAACCAGGGCTATAATTCGTTTTTCAATTAAATCTGCCCGGATATATTTTTTCCCGCAAATACAATAATAATAGTAATAATCGCCACCGTTTCCTCGGGCCCATGTTGTTTTCATGGGAAAACCGCATTTGCCACAGAAAAGCAGGTTTTTCAACAGGTAAAAATGTCTTTTTAGGGCAGGTTTTCTTTTTATTATTTTGCTGTTTTTCGTTATTTTTTCTGAACGGCCGCAAATGTTGTTGCATCTATAATTGCTTTATGCTGACCGGGAACTACCTGATACCTGGCTTCAGGTGGAAGTGAAGACTGGTTTTTGTATTTATTCTTTTTATTAATTTCAATTTTTCCTGTATAGATTTTATTATTGAGTATATTGCGTATACTTTGAAGCCGAAAAATTGTTCCGCAATGCTTATTTCCCCTGCGGGAAATATAAGTTTTTGTTTTAAAATTACGGCTGTTTAAGTAATTGCAGGTTTTTTTAAGGGAGTTTGTCCGCAGATATGTTTTGAAAATAGTTTTAACCAGTTTTTTTTCGTCCTGGTTGATTTTTAGATAACCCGGGTTATTTCTGTTAATATCATATCCCAGGACTTGCCCTCCGTTCCACAGTCCCGCAAGCCCCCTTGAATGCAGGCATTTTTTAGTTCTGTCAGCGGCCTGCTCCCGCTCCAGCTCGGCAAACACAAGGATCATTTTAAGAGACATTCTGCCCATAGGGGTTGAGGTATCAAAGTTGTCGTCGAAACATATAAAAGCAGTATCGTGTTTTTCAAAAATCCGGAAGAGATAATAAAAATCAATCAAAGATCTTGTTATCCTGTCAACGCGCGTGCAGAGAACTACGTTGATTTTTTGTTTCAATATATCTGCAAGCAGTAATTGAATCTGCGGCCTGTTAAGGTCTTTTCCGGAACAACCTTTTTCAACATATACTTTTACCAGTTTCCATTTTTCCCGCATATTGTTTTTTGATTTAATTAACGATTTCAGCCTGCTCATTTGGGATTTAAGCGAGCCTTCTTTTACGTCTGCCTGTCCTTCTGTGGATACCTGAGGTATATTCCGCATTTTTTCACAAGAGGGGTTATCCTTTAGTTACAATTTACGCTATAGTTTCGTTATTGGAGTTGCGAGGTTACAGCCATTTTAATCGATTTGGAAAAGTGTTATAATAAAAACAAAAATTTAAATATAGCCAGAAATAAGTAAGGGTTATTATATTGAGGGTATTTATAGTAAAAATCAGGTGAAAAAAATGAGCAACATAGAGATTTATAAAACCGCTGACGGAAAAACAGAGATAGATGTTAAACTGGATAAAGAAACAGTCTGGCTTACCCAGAAGCAAATGTCCGTTTTGTTTGAAAAAGACGTAAGAACTGTAAACGAGCATATAAAAAATGTATACAGTGAGGGAGAGTTAGAAAAATATCCAACTATCCGGAAATTCCGGATAGTTCAAAACGAAGGAGGCCGGGATGTCGAAAGAGAGATTAATCATTATAACCTGGACGTTATTATCTCGGTCGGTTACCGTATTAAGTCTCAAAGAGGCACAGACTTTCGAAAATGGGCCACGTCAAAATTAAGGGGATATATTGTCAGGGGCTATACACTTAATATCAGCAGGCTACAGGAGAAGCAGGAAAAACTGAAGGAACTTTTTGATCCGCCGCCCATAAAGAGAATTGAAGGAGAACCCCTCTTATGAAAAAATGGTATGAATCTTTATTTGAAAACTATGCGGCTACATATGACAAGGAGTCTTTTACGCAGGGGACAAAAGGCGAATGTGATTTTATTGAAAAAGAGATTGGATTTAATAAGTCTTTAAAGATTCTTGATGTGGGCTGCGGCACGGGCCGGCATTCTATTGAACTGACAAAACGGGGCTACAATGTCGTGGGCGTTGACTTGTCGCATTCGCAGCTTGAGCGCGCGAAAGAAAAGGCTACAGCCCAAAACCTTGTAATAGATTTTTGCAGACACGACGTCCGGGATCTTCCCTTTAAAAATGAGTTTGAACTTGCCATTATGCTTTGTGAAGGGGGTTTCCCGCTTATGGAAACCGACGAGATGAATTATGTGATACTGAAAAATGTTTCAGAGGCATTGAAAGGTCAGTCTAAATTCATCTTTACAACTTTAAACGGGCTCTTTCCGGTACATAATTCAATAGAAAAATTTTGCGCAAAAAACAGCGAAGAAGGGAATGCGGAATACAGGAATAACTTTTTTGATCTGATGACTTTCAGGGACCATAATATTACTGCCGTTGAAGATGACAGCGGAAATACGAAAGAATTAAAATGTAACGAAAGATATTATATACCTCCGGAAATCACGTGGCTTTTAAAAACACTGGGTTTTAATAAGATAGATATTTACGGAGCAAAACTCGGCGCGTTTTCAAGAAGCGATGCGCTTAGCTCAAATGACTTTGAGATGCTTGTTATAGCGGAAAGATAGGCAGGTTAAAAAGTTGCAAAAGAAAAAATCCCTGAAAGAGAGTGTCGTTGCCGCTATGGACGGTACTGATACTGCCTTATACCCTTTTATTCCTTATATAATGCAGGACCTCCGGGAAATCGGGGTTGTGTCAAGCTTTTTCTGTAATTTTTGATATTTACTTAAAAAACTCTGTTATCAACACCGCGTGAACCCGGGGAGCCAACTTACCCCATAATTGACAAGTAAGTTTTAATATCTTTGCCGTGAATGATGGTAAAAGAGCTAAACCGAATGTTATCTTTTTTCTCTTGCAGGGGCTTGACAAAAACGAAGTTGTTAATTATACTTAACACATGTAAAGTAGAGCTTACATACTATGGTTATAGAAAAAGCACTAGACAGAATATTAAATACACCTTCAAAGCTAAAAATCATCCGCTTGTTTATTTCAAAAAGGCAGGATT
>JBNJFW010000147.1:0-3621 GCA_051747165.1 Elusimicrobiota bacterium
ATCATCCTCATATCTGTTCATACATTAAACCCCTTTATATCCTCAATGCCCACAACTCCATTATGGGGAGTATAACAGTAAATACAGCTCCTTTTTCACTGTTTTCCGCCGTTATAATCCCTCCGTGCGAACGCGTTATCTGATAGGCCAGGGCCAGGCCCAGGCCTGCGCCTTCGTTTCTTTTAGTAGTAAAAAAGTAATCAAATATATGGGGCATATCCTTCTCGTCTATGCCCCCTCCGGTATCACTTATTTTAACCTCAATGGTCCCGTTGTCTTTTTTTTCCGTTCTTACTTTTATCTTTTTTTCTTCTTTGTCAGCCACCGCATCCGAAGCATTTATAAGTATATTCATAAACACCTGTTCCAGGCGGTTTTTATCTCCGTTTATAATAAGTTTTTCATCAATATCAAAATCCACTTCTGCCTTGGATACCCTTGTACGGGTCTCAGCCAGTTTAAGGGATTCTTTTAAAACTTCGTTTAAGTTTATCGTTTTCATCTCTCCGGAGCTGGGCTTGGAAAAATCTCTTATGTTCCGAACCATGCTGCCCCCGGATTCGGAATCCTGCATTATTGCCCTCAGGCTTTCCTTTAATTCCTCCCTTTGCTCTTCATCCAGGGGCTTTCCTTCACTTTCTTCTATAAGCATACGGATGTAGTCTGCGTTTACCATTATGGAGTTAAAAGGGTTGTTTATGTTATGGGCAAATCCGGCCGCCATCTGTCCTATGGAGGACATTTTTGAAGCCTGGATAAGCCGGGCTTCGGATTCTTTGACTTTTTCGTAAAACTGGGCGTTTTCTATGGCCAGGGCCGCCTGGCCGGAAAGTATGCGAAACATATTTATATCCTCAGGAGTATATATATTATTATTATCTTTTATCCCCAGGGTCATGAATCCTATCATTTTATCTTTTATGAATGCCGGGACAATAAGTTCGGCACCGGTGTTTCTTATATATTTCTTAACTTCCTGATAGTTTTCCATGCCGTAGCTTTTAAAATCATTTATTACTTCATCTTTAAGTACAGGGGCTTTAGCCGCTTTAAGGTACTGCACAAAAGCACTCTCTTCATCAAGCTTTATTTTATACTGTTTACGCCTTTCTTTTCCGTAGCCTTTTTTAAAAAGGTATTCTCCCCTGTTCTCGTCCCACAGGAATATTCTTGTATAGCTTATTCCCACGTTAGTGGTAATTGTCCTGGTTATATATGAAAGCAGTTCTTCTATATCTTTGGTAAGGGTCATTTTAGTACCCAGGTTCATCAATGTTTCCTGGTATTGTTTCTGTTGTTTAAACAAGGCCCATTCGGCTTTGTTTTTTAATTTGCTGTATATCCCCGGTCCCAGGGAACCCAGTATGACAGCTATGGTTATGGGGACAAGAGGCCAGTCGGAGCCGAAGTTGTTTATGAGAAGCTGTTTGTTGAAGAAATACAGCAAAAAGGGTATGGAAAGAAGAAGGATATATACAGAACCGAAAAGAGTTCCTCTTGTTACTGCCAGTTTTATGTCCATAAGGCGATACTTGAATATGGCGTAGGTCATAATAACTGGATAAAGAGGTAAAGTGAAATGTAGAAGCGGATAAACGTCTAATCCAAAAACCATAGGAAAAGCAGTTCCACCTCCAAAAAAACCAATAGCTGTTGCCAACAAAAAATATTTGAGCTGCATTCGCTTTAATCCGCTAGAATTTTCGAACCTTTTAAAGCCCAAATAATGAGCATAAACAACTACAATAAAAAAGAAACTTACAAAAAAAGGATAAAATAAACCAGGCGGAGAATCAACATAAAATGAATCAAAAACATACCTCAAATTAACAATAAAAATATTGGTAAAACTCAACCAATCTGTAATATTTAGAACAAAAAACATTAAACCTATACCATAAGTTAGCCATAAAACATTTCTCTTTTTTATATCTAACAATTCAAAAACAAAATGAATGAAAAAGACGGGAATTAAGATAACTCCTATATGTCCTAGATGAAGCCAAAAAAATACGGCTTCTTGTTCCATGGTTGTAGAAAACTTAAAAGCCCCCAGCCCCCAAATAGCAACAGAAAAATTAAAAACTGACCATATTTTATTTAGAAACTTTTTGCCTTTAACCCAAGAAAAAATGCCAAATATAAATGCACATATAAAAGCAAGCAGTCCTGATAGAGCAAATAAATTCATACTTATTCTTCTTTTTGATAAGCTCTTTTGCGCGTATAAGTACGAGCACGCTTATGGGGATCTAAAAAATGCTCAGAAGTTATTCCTGCACAAATTCCAAGTTCTCCAGCTAAAAGGGTAACACCAATAATTTCAGCAAATTTCTTTGCCTTACCTTCACCATAGCAGCCTAATATTTCTAAACATTCTTTTTGCGTACCCAAGGCAGTTCCTCCACCTATGGTGCCTATTATAATATTAGGCAACTTAATAGACACATATAAATCACCTGCTTCTGTAATCTCATAAGAAGTAATACCTACACTTGCATTAGAAACATGTGCAACATCCTGACCACATGCTATAAAAATTGCTGCTATACCATTAGCATAATGTGCATTTATACCCAGCATACCACTAGAAAAACTGCTTACAGCCCAAGAATGCCAAGCCTTATGTATATTTGCGGATGTAGAAAATAAAAATTTTTCAATAATTCTAGCAGGCACTAAAGCCTCGACATTTACCTCTTTACCATATCCTATAAGTAGATTAGCAGCTGAAGCTTTCTTTTCAGAAGCAAAATTAGAACGCAAAAGATATCTTTCAACACCAAATTCTTTAGATATATATTTACATACTTTTTCAGTTGCAATATTTATCATATTTGCACCCATTGCATCTTCTGTATAAAATGCTATATCCAATATAACTCTACGACCCATTAAATATGGCACAATTTTATTAAGTTTGCCGAATTTAGTTGTACTTTCAGCTTCTTTTTTTATTTTTAATAAATTAGTTTTTATCCATGATACAAAACATCTTGCTTCGCCAATACTTCTGAATAAAAAAACAGGGTCTAAATGATTTTCATCATTATTTATAAACACCCTTGCACCACCTGATTTAGCAACTGCAATTGCACCTCTTTGATAGGTTTCTACTAACGCTCCTTCTGTGGTAGCAAAAGGGACGTAAAAAACCCCATTAGCGTGATCTCCGTTAACCACAATTGGTCCTACTAAGCCAGTTGGAACTTGGGAAACCCCTATGAAATTCTCTACATTACCGCGAATATCTTCCGTATTGATTGAATAAGATGAGATATGAGAAAATGAAGTATCACTTATCTCGCTTAACCATTGTCTTCTCTTTTCAATAAAATCTTCATTATAATCTAATTTATTATTGTGAAGAACTCTTTTTATCTGTTTGTTTTTTTTAATTTCAAAATCAACTATTTTCTTTAAAGAAAGTTCTTCTTCGGGTTCCATATCAATGAAAATAATGCTATGATAATACCTATCTGCTTTTGGGATTGCTCTGCAACTAACTATCTTGGCCTTTGCTTCTATTTTATTTATAGTTTTAAGCTCAGATATATAACATGGTGCCAACTTAATGCTGATTTCTAAAAATTCTGGAAGTTTATAATTTGTTAATAGTTT
>JBNJFW010000147.1:3631-3968 GCA_051747165.1 Elusimicrobiota bacterium
CCTCTTTCGCTTAAATCCACAGTTTCAGAATATATGTCCCTAACAGCAATGTCGCTGTTCTCTGTAGCTTTAATTTTTACTGGCAATTTAACTCTGGTTCTCGCAAATTTTCTTTTCTCAGTATACTTAAACTTATGCTTAGTCATTTCAGAACCCTCCTATAAGGCATGCACTTGTAAATGTAAAATGAATATATTTTATTTGTCTCAATTGTACAGTAAAAAACATTAATTAAAGCATTAGCAATAAAGCAACCGGAAAGTTTCTATTTAACCGCATTGCTATTCCTTTTTTTATACAATTTCCTATAATAAAGCAACTGCTTTTTATTATAAAC
>JBNJFW010000148.1:0-3937 GCA_051747165.1 Elusimicrobiota bacterium
CCTCTATTTGCACCAGTTCCGCTTATTTGCTATATTTAGCCAGTTATTTACAGGTTTATCTTATTATGCAATCAAATCATAGTAAGTTATTGCACAAATAAGATAGAAAAAAGGAAAAAAGTAGAGAAAGGTGGCAAACCACCGAAAAGGAGGGAAAATGTTTAAGATTGGAATTTATTTTGTTGCAGCTCTAATAATCCTTATTGGGGCGGGATGCAGTGAACCTGAATTTGAAAACGAACAAACAGAGGGGCAAGTAGAAGAATTCTCTCAGGACCGTGCTCAAGGTCAGGCAAACGCGCAGGCTGAAGTTGATATATCTGATGAAGCGCTAATAGACATTATAGCCCATGACTCATATTTAAGCATGAGCTTACAGGAAGAGTATTCGGATGATCCTGCAGCCATGAATGAAGAATATGAAAAAAGGATGGAAGAAGTAGTAAACGAACACGGAATGTCACTGGAGGAAATAGACCTCAGAGATTATGAGGAGTACATAATGCAAAACCCGGATCTTCTTCGCGAAATACAACAAAGAGCAGCAGAACTGCAGGCCCAGGAAGAGTAAAACAATTTAAAACAAACTGCATTTTGTGCGTCCGCGTTGCGGATTATGCATTTAAAAGAAAATAGAAAGAAAAATTAATAATTAATTTTTCTCTACCGCAGTTCAGGTAACTCCGAAATTGCCTTTTTTGCTTATATAATTATAATTTAAGCGGAAAGCTTATTTTAAAAAATACGGTAGCATAAAGTAAAAAAAGGCTGATGCGTAATATATTAATTGGAAAAGAACTTAAAGATTCGGCAGATATTCTTTCAGACTGGATAATAACAAGATATAAGGATAAGACTCTGACTGTCGGGATAAACGGTCCTCCGGGATGCGGAAAAACTACCCTAGCCTCCGAAACCTCCGCAAATATAAAAAAACGCGGCCGGAAGGTAATAACATTTTCAATAGATGATTTTTACTGGACTTTTAAAAAAAGAGAAAAAGAAGCTCTGACAAAAAGACTTCTTGATGTCAGAGGTCCGGGAACTCATGATATAAAACTCGCCGTAAAGGTATTTGAAAGCCTAATAAACTCCGGCGAAAAGGATACTACCTTGATTCCTCGCTTTAATAAATGGCTTAAAGAAGGCAAAGGCGACAGAGCTCCCAGAAATAAATGGAAACTATTTAAAGGACGTCCCGACTTTATCATATTTGAAGGCTGGAATGTATGTGAAGACCCTGTTGATGAGAAAGAATTGCAAAGCCCCTTCAATAATCTTGAACGTGAATGCGACAGTAATATGAACTCAAGAAAATATATCAACACAAGACTTAAAAATGAATATTCTATCCTTTGGAAATACATAAATTATCTGGTTTTTATAAAGGTGGATAATATGGATTATATCTATACTCACCGACTTCAACAGGAGAAAAAATTGAGAGAAGAAGGTAAATCCGCTATGGATGAACCGGATGTGAAATATTTTGTCTCACATTATGAACGCTGGATAAATCACATAAAAAAAACTCTGCCTGAAAAAGCAGATATAGTAATGCACATAGATGAAAAAAGAAAAATTAGAGGTATTCAAAATGAATAAAAGCCTGGTTTCATTTCCGTTTAAAAAAGAGGATACAAATTATATAACAACCATTGGGCGGTGAATTATTAATGGCTAGAAAAATGGCTAAACACCTTATTGCAAATGAACTGATTATTAATCAATCTGACTGGAATATAGATACGGTTTATACGTACACAATAGTAAAAAAATGATTGTTAAGGTATGAAAGTTATATGGAAGAAGGAAAAGATCACGCCTTATACCCGGGCCTGGACGCATTGGAGGCAATGCTTTATGAATGTTTTTGCGTAATACACGGACTAAAAATGCATTTATGTAGTTAAAACTGACAGATTACGTGCCTATTTTCCAGGATTTTAAATAGGAAACCTGCTCTTCAGTTAATGAGTCTATTTCAATATTCATGGATTTCAGTTTAAGCATTGCAACCAGATCGTCTATTTTTTCGGGAACAGGATACACCTTATTTTTTAATTTATTTTTATTTTTAAGAGCATATTCTGCAGTAAGAGCCTGGACGGCAAAACTCATATCCATTACAGAGGCAGGATGTCCTTCGGCCGCGGCAAGGTTTATAAGCCTCCCCTCTGCAAGCAAATTTATTTTCTTGCCGTTTTTAAGCTCATAGCAATCAACAAATTTTCGTATATTTCTATCCACCTTCACACTAATATCCTCAAGGGCATTTATATTTATTTCAACATTGAAATGACCTGAATTGGCTATTATTGCTCCGCTTTTCATTTTTTCAAAATGCTGTTTATCAATCACATTAATATCGCCGGTTAATGAGCAAAACAAATCACCGATTTCAGCTGCCTTTTCCATTTTCATTACTCTGAAGCCATCCATTGCGGCCTCGAGCGCTTTTACCGAATTAACCTCGCATATTATAACATTGGCTCCCATACCTCTTGCCCTTGACGCAAAGCCGCGCCCGCACCAGCCGTAGCCGGCAACAACAACATTTTTGCCTGCAAAAAGAATGTCGGTAGCCCTGATTATACCGTCAATTGTTGACTGGCCGGTACCATAGCGATTATCAAAAAGATGCTTTGTTAAAGCGTCGTTTACAGCAAATACAGGTATTTTAAGAGCTTTATCCCTTTCCATAGCCTTAAGCCTTATTACACCAGTGGTTGTCTCTTCCATAGAGGCAACAAGTTGCTCGGTCATTTTGGGATGCTCACTATGAATCGTAGATACCAGATCTGCACCGTCATCAAGAGTAATATCCGGCCCGTGCTCGATAGCAGATTTCAGGTGAGAATAATACAGCTGTCTGTCTTCACCGTTTATTGCATATACGGCAATACCGTAATTTTTTACAAGCGAAGCGGCCACATCATCCTGGGTTGATAGTGGATTAGAGGCACACAGAACAGTTTCCGCTCCTCCGGCTTTCAGCGTTCTCATTAAATTGGCTGTTTCCGCAGTCACATGAAGACAGGCTGAGAGTTTTAAACCCTCCAAGGGCCTTTCTTTTTCAAAACGCTTTCGCACGCCCGACAAAACTGGCATGTCTCCGTCAGCCCACTCTATTCTTTTACGCCCTTCAGATGACAATTTAATGTTTTTTATATCACTCACCTTTCTTCTCCTTTTCCTGTTTATTTTTTAAAAGTACTTCAAGAGGGTCTGAAGGAGGGCCCATGTAAATCCTTCTGTGCGGGAAAGGAATACTGATGCCTCTGCGGTCGAATTCCATTTTAATCCTGCGGTTAAACTCTCTTGCTGCTGCCCACTGTTTTAAAGGCAAGGTTTTAATCCTTCCTTTAATCACAATTGCTGAATCTCCAAATTTATCCAGTCCAAAAATTTCTATGGGCTCGATTATCATATCACCATATTCTTTATCTTTTTCCAGCCCCTGCGCAACTTCTTTTATGATGGATATAACATTATCCACATCTTCTTTATAAGCTACTCCCAAATCAAAAACATGGGCTGACCATTCCTTTGTAACATTGGCCATAGTGTTAATGGAACCGTTTGGAAAAACATGAACTGTTCCGGTTAAATCTCTTGATATTATTGTTCTAAGGTTTATTGCTTCTATAAAGCCGCCTGTTCCATTTATAATTGCAACATCTCCAACTCTAACCTGATTTTCTATAATAATAAAAAGACCACTAATAACATCCTTAACAAGACTTTGCGCACCGAAACTGAAAGCAAGGCCGAAAACGCCCAGCGCCGTTAATATAGGGCTTATTGATACACCAAGATGCCCGAGTATTATGATAAAACCTACAGCCCAGATCAAAATATATACAACCTTATTAAGCACTCCGGTAATAGTATTTACTCGCTTTTCAGATTCCGGAGTCAGGGTGAGCTTTTTCTT
>JBNJFW010000149.1:0-3918 GCA_051747165.1 Elusimicrobiota bacterium
AAATATCTTTCTTTCTTCCAATCGATATACCTCTTCCCTATCTTCTCCTCCATTATCTTCTCCTCTTCTTTTATTCTTATACCTAAAACCGCCCCCATTACTATTGCTGAAAAAACAATCCCCGTCGGGCTTTGAAGAAACATAGATACGGCAACAACCATAATCAGTAATGCAATATATAGCGGGTGCCTGAAAAACCGGTAGGGGCCTTTTGATACAAGCCTCTGATCTTTAGAGGCCCTGATATTCCTTGAGAAATTTTCGCCCAGCAAAAGCGAAGACCAGTACCTGAGAAAAACACCGCCGGCATAAAAAATTAATCCTGCATTTTTAACTGCTTCTCCTATACTGCCGGTAATTAAAAAAACTTCATTTAAATTTAAAATTATTGAAAAAATAATGGAAGAAACTATTCCTGCAAGCACCAGATAAAAGCTTCCGCGGCCCGAAACGGAAGGATGTTTAGAAGAAGGTATAATTTTAAATTCGGCCAGCCATAAGAACGTAAGCAATGCAAATATCAAAACTTTTATATCACTAATCATTTAAGAAGGTATTTCATGCCGCGCTCTACTTTCATTTCTATTTTAGATTTCTGAGAGTCGCTAAGTTTTAAGGCTTTATCCACAACAAAAGCCTTTGCCTTTATCCGGCAAAATTTAAGAACATCTTTTTTCATAACTTTCACGCTTCTATCGGCGGAAGTCATTTTTGTGAGAATCCTGGGGGCCCCGGTGCTGGTGAGTATAAGGGCTTTTTTACCTTTAAGAAGACCCCTGGGCAGCTTTCTCTCATATTTATATGCAAAATTAGGGGTGAATACCCTGTCAATGAAGCCTTTGAGTATGGAAGGCATATTTTGCCACCAGGTGGGGTAAATAAAAACAAGTTTTTCTGAGTCTCTGATTTTTTTCTGTATGTCAAGGACTTCCGGAGCTATCTCCTTGTGGCCGGAGGTGTAGTGTTCGGAGGGTTTAAGTACAGGTCCAAAATTGTCTCTATACAAATCAATGAGCTCATACCCTATGTCTTGTTTTTTAAGTTTTTCTTCAAGGCTGGACAGAAAAAAACCGCAGTGCCCCTCCCTATTGGGATGGGCGTAGATTATAATCATAAAATGGACTCCTTTTAATGTTAATAGTAATATAATTCAAAATTACTGTAATTATGTCAAGCCTCGTTGAAAACTGCAAATTTTAATTTTACACTTATTGATTAAAAAAAGCAAAAAATTAGAATGCATATTCCTATTCCCACAATATACCTTATTTTGTCTTGATTTTTTTGTTCTTTTATATTAGCATTAAAGTGGAACATAAGGGAGGTAAATTATGAATATAAAATGTAAACTCACTGTCGCGACAATTTTCCTGATGCTTTTCTTTGTAGGATACTCACCCGTTTTCGGCAGCTATGCCCAAATTCAAGATTTTAGTGGAGATGTTTCTTACCTTGAAGCGGACGCAGAAGAATGGAACAATGTACAGTCCGAGCTTAGCTTATCTGCAGGAGATAAAATAAAATCTTCTAAGGATTCATGGGCTAAGCTCAAATTCAGGGCCGGACATGAAATCAGACTGGGTCCTGAAAGTTATATGGAGATAAGCTCTTTGGGAGAGGAGACGAATATTGAATTTTTAAACGGCGAACTTCTTTCCAAAGTAAGAGAACTTTCATCAAACGAAAAATACCAGATAACGACTCCTGATTCAGTTGTATCTGTAAGAGGAACGGAATTTCTGGTTAATGTAGACGAGAACCTCAGCGAAACCCTTGTAAGGGTTAATGTAGGGGATGTGGAAGTTGAAGAAATAATAACCGGCCATAAGGTAACAGTTCAAGCCGGCTATTTTTCACGAATAAAAGAGGGAGATCCACCTACCGAGCCCAGAGAGATTTCCAAGCTTGACGAAACCGATGAGCCCCAGAAGGCTGATGATCCGGCAAACGAAGATGAAGCCGATGAGCCGGAAAAAGAGGAGAAAGCAGAAGAAGTTTTAGAATCGGATATTTTAGATGCAGAAGAAATAACCGAGGATCCTTCTGATGAAATCCCTGACGAGGAGCCAAAGCTGGATGACGCCTTTACGGAAATATCCGGGGAGCTGCGTAATGAGATAAGAGCCGCCGTAGATGAGATAAATGTGGAAGTCAGCGAAGCTCAGGATATTATAGATGAGACAAGGGAAACGGATGTATCTACCGGCAGATCTCTAAGAGACCGGTGGGGAAACCTGGTCAGGGTGGAACAGCACATAATGCGTCCCAACAGCAAAACCCTGCAGTTTATTAATATAACAAAGCGTGATAATTACAAGTACAAAGGAAGGATGAACACCTCCGATACAGGGGCCAGGATGGACAGCTTTGAGACAAAAATAGGTTTTAACCTGGACATACCGGAGAAAATTTCAGGCTGGATAAATTTCGCAAGCGATATAGAAGACAGTGATAAGGATTTTCATCCGGAATTTATGGAGTTAAAACTTTCCAATCAGACAGACCAGATAAGAATGGTCAGCGACAAATGGCTGGGGGATGATGAAGGCCTTGAGGAACCTACCCTGTGGTTTGAGAGCGGCTTGCATGAAGGCCGGTGGAAAGCGGATACCGATCCTCCGGAGGAATTCTGCGAAGGGTCCCCTATAGGCCGGGAGCCTCATGAGGACAGGATAGAGCTGTGGGGTATTTCCCCTGCCTTCCGGCTTGTGCATGAAACCTCAGGACAGGAAATAGATGATATGCGGATAGGTATGGAGGGAGCCTTAATTAATAACGAGGGAAAAATAATAGGAAGCAGCGATCTCTCAGACGGCAACCCTTTTGACCTGTTGAAAAAAATTGCATTCCAAGCCTCGCTTACCTTCCGGCATGCTTTTGAGCCGGGCTATATTCTGGCAGATAAGGATGTTAAAGAAAATGACGGGAACCGCCGGGAAGCCCTTGAAGGCTTTAATAAAGCAAGTAATTTCTTTGAAAACAACTTTGACAATATTATGACTCCGGATATTGTCTACAATATTATTGAAGAGCTGGCACGTGATATCGATTTTGATGAGATGGAGAGTAACGACAATTAAAGTTAAGTCTCTGGGGATTATCTAAAAAAGGAATATGCTTATGAAACTAAGACTTAAAGCCTTTTGGCTTCTTTTTACAGGAATTATGGTTTTAGGCGCAGCGGGGGCGGGAGCAGGCCCTCCAGCCTGGCTGATGCCGACCGCGCTCAGATTTGCAAGCAGTCCGGATGATTTTTTCTATAACCTGCATCTTGACAATGTGGATTATACTCCTTCCCGGCCGGAAGATTCGGCTTCTTTAAGAACAAATTTTTTGGCTACTACTCTGCCTCTTACCTGGCTGAATTTGAATGCCAAGGTTAAGGTGTTAAACGACAGAAGCCTTACAGACTGGTCTCCCCAGGTGGATTTAACCGGGGCATACGGAAGAATAATAATGCTGGATATTATGCGCTCTACAATAGATGAGGAGGACGATGTGCCGGAGCCTTCGATGAACAATTACAGCATAGGACTGACTCTGAGCAAAGCGGTTTCTCCGGAAACTTCTCTTTTCGCCGGATTTCATCGCTCTGTAGTGGATCTGAATGTTATACTTCCAGATGAAAATCACATTGAGATATCAAATGAAGAAACAATTGATGAAATAGTTGTTTCGCCAAGGGACAATATTCTTATAACGGGTATATCAAACAAACTGGGAGAAGATAAGAGAATAAGCGCCTATGTGGGTTATGGCTTTAACTATGACAAGGTCTTCTCCCGTCTAGTTTGGCAGCACCGCCTGCTTGAGATGGGTTTTAACATATACCCCGAGGGCCTGCTTGTAGTACATCCCTTTCTGGGGTGGCAGTGGAGATTCTGAAAATGAAAAAAATAACGGCATTTTTTGTAATAC
>JBNJFW010000150.1:0-3917 GCA_051747165.1 Elusimicrobiota bacterium
AGGATGTGAAAAGTGTCTAAAACAATAAGTGAAATAAATAATAAAATTAAACAGGGCAAAGCTGTTGTGGTAACAGCGGGAGAAATGACTGATATTGTAAAAAGTAAAGGTTCTGCCGCAGCCGCAGAGGAAGTAGATGTGGTAACTACGGGCACTTTTGGGCCTATGTGCTCTTCAGGAGTGTTTTTAAACTTCGGGCATACTTCACCGAAGATGAAGTTTAGTAAGGCCTGGCTTAATAATATTGAGGTCCATGCGGGGATGGCTGCTGTGGATGTTTATCTGGGCGCGACTCAGATGCCGGAAAATGATCCTCTTAACAGGTTGTACCCAGGTAAATTTTTATATGGAGGCGGGCATCTTATAGAAGATCTTATTCGGGGCAAAGAAATAGAGTTTCGGGCAGAGGCTTACGGTACGGATTGCTATCCCCGAAAAAACTTTAAAACTACGTTTAATATAAATGATTTAAATGAGGCGGTGATGCTTAATCCGCGCAATTGCTATCAGAATTATAACTGCGCGGTTAATCTGTCCGATAAAACTATTTATACATATATGGGTCTGCTGAAATCCAATATGGGCAATGCGAATTTTTGCAGTGCCGGACATTATTCTCCTTTATTAAATGACCCTCTTTATCGAACAATAGGAGTGGGAACAAGAATATTTTTAGGGGGAGCAGAGGGGTTTGTGATTTCAGAAGGCACCCAGCATTCTCCTTGCGGGGAAAGAGATGAAAAAGGCATTCCTAAAACACCGGCGGGAACTATAATGGTTAATGGCGATTTGAAAAAAATGTCTCCTGAATGGGTAAGAGGAGTTTCAATGTTGGGTTATGGGGTAAGTTTAATGGTGGGCATTGGAATACCTGTTCCGGTGATAGATGAAGATATAGCCCGTACATGTGGCGCCCCTGATGAAGAAATATATTGTCCTGTTGTCGATTATTCAAAGGATTACCCCTTAGCTACGGGAAGAAAGCTGGGAAGTGTTTCATATGCTGAGCTTAAATCCGGAGAAATTGAAGTTTCCGGAAAGAAGGTTCCTACTGCTTCGCTTTCGTCGTATTCGGGTGCGGTTAAAATTGCAGATATTTTAAAAAAGAGTATAAAAAAGGGAGAGTTTTTTCTGGGAGAGCCTCAGTCTACTCTTCCGGGTCCGGATTCCGGTATAGAGTTTAAGAGTTTTAAGAAGAAATAGAAAGGAATATTATATAATGGAAAAAAAAGTTTCAAGAAAAATAGTTTTGCATTTTCCCAAAAGTCTCATTAATGAGCCTATTGTTTTTAAACTTATAAAAGAGTTTAATTTAAGTTATAATATTTTAAAAGCTCAAATTTTGCCTGATGAAGAGGGTTTGATGATTATGGATCTATCGGGAAAAGAAAGTGAATATAACAAGGGTATTGAATATTTGAAAAATTCCGGCGTTTCAATTGAATTGCTTTCAAAAGATATACGCAGGGATGAGGATAAATGTACGCATTGCGGGGCATGTGTGGTTATGTGCCCCACCGATGCGCTCCGGGTGGAAGGAAAGAGACGTGAAGTTGTTTTTGATTCGGAAAAATGCATAGCATGTGAATTGTGTATTGATCCGTGTCCAGTGCGTGCAATGGAAGTGCACTTTTAGAAAGGAAAATACTTATGCTTGATGAAATAAAAGTAACAAGGTCTATAATAAAAAAATCTGTTGATGATTTACTGGATAACCTTGATGCGGACGTAATTATAGGAGGCGGCGGGCCCGCCGGTATTTTAGCTGGCGCCCTTCTTGCCGAAAAGGGAAGAAAGACAGTCCTTTTTGAAAGAAAACTTTCTTTAGGCGGAGGAATGTGGGGCGGAGGTATGATGTTTCCTAGAATAGTTGTGCAGGAGGATGCTGCGGATATTCTTGATATTTTTGGAATCGGATACCATAGAGAAGGTGATTTGTTAAATGCTTCTTCTATCGAAACTGTTTCCAAGCTTATAGCCGGTGCATGCGACAGAGGCTGCAAAATGTTTAATCTTATATCTATAGAAGATGTTATGATAAGAAAAGATAAAGTAAGCGGAGCTGTTATAAACTGGACTTCTGTGGAATCTGCAGGGCTGCATGTCGATCCGGTTTCTGTAAAATCCGGCGCATTAATCGAAGCGACGGGCCACCCGCTTGAAATTTGCCGCGTTGTGGAAGAAAAAGTAGGTAAGCTTAATACCCCTACCGGAAAAATAATGGGTGAAAGATCAATGTGGGCCCACGAAGCGGAAAAAATTGTTGTTGAAAACACCCGTCAGATATATCCCGGTCTTTATGTTTGCGGTATGGCTGCAAATGCGGCATATGGGGCCCCCAGAATGGGACCGGTTTTTGGGGGTATGCTTAAATCCGGCCGGAAGGTGGCCGAGTTAGTTCATAAGGATCTTGGATAGCATATCAGGGTTAAGTGAAATTTTTAAGATACCTTTTTCTTTTAATTTTACTCTTATATGTCTATACCTATTGCGGGGCTCAGCCTTTTTCCGATGCTTTAAAAGGCAGTAGCGGAGCCCAGATTCTGAGAATAGAGGGAACGGCAAGGAACCTTTCTTTGGGCGGGTCTGCTTGTGCTTATTCCCCCGGGGCAGAATCTGTTTTTATAAATCCGGCCGGTATGTCTCTTTCCGGGGGGGGCAAAGCATCTGCTACTCATTCTATGTGGTTTGAGGACGTATATTACAGTCAGGTTTCTGCGGCTTTTAGTTATAAAAGTTCTGTTTTGGGCTTTTATACCGGTTATCTGGGCATGAATGATATTCCTATGTATACATCGGAGGGCTATAGTCGGGATTCTTTTTACAGCCCATATTCTCTTTCCTCGGGCTTTTATATTTCACGCCCTGCCGGCAGCGACGGGTTTTACGGTGTCGGAATAAAGGGCTTGTACCATAATATTGACGGCGATAGCGCTTTGTCTACTGCCCTGGATGTGGGATATTTACGAAATGACGGGAATATATTTAGTGCTTTTTCTGTAAGAAATGCCGGTTTTCCTATGAAATTTGCAAATCAATCTAGCCCCCTGCCTCTGGAAATAAATGCCGGCCTTGCATGGCATGCTCCTTTTGATGAGCTTGTTGTTTTTGGTAGTCTTTTTTTTCCTTATTATGACAACCCCTCTGTTAATGCGGGAGTTCAATATACATATCCGGTTTCCGATGTTGAATTTAATATTCGGGGAGCATATAATACTAGCAGAGCTCAAAAACAGGGCGTTCTGTCAGCGTTTTCGGCCGGATGCGGAATAAAACTGGGTTCTTTTAATATTGATTATTCCTGGCTCCCCCGTGCAGGAAGAGAGAGTTCGCACAGGCTTTCTCTGTCTTTAAGAGCGGCTGAGCCAGAAGCTAAAAAAGCTGAAGAATATATTTTTAAAGAGAAGGAAAAAAATATGTATATTGAATATTTTCTTATTAAGGGCAAATCTTACTATGAGCGGGGGGAGTTTGAGGAGGCGGAGGAATATTTTAAAAGAGTTTTAAAATTTGCTCCTCAAAATGAAGATGCTCGAATTTATCTTGAAAGCCTTTCCCGGAAAAGGGGGCATGAATAAGGCCGGCATGAATTAAATTTCTGCATTCCGAGAGCCTTCTTGTTTTTTATATACCCTTTTTACGTGACACTTTCACTGTTAGCTAAATTTTAAAGATATGTACTTTAAGTTTTAAAAATGCATAGTTTCAAGTATGCCTTAGCAAATAAATGCCGTAAAGCCCTGTATTAATACAGGGGGATATAATGCATTAATTAATATTTAGAATGGATTTCGCAAGTCCATTGTGGCCTTTAATATAAAATATTGACAACTCCCCATTGTTAAAACAAGGGGATTCTCCAACTTATACCCCGAGGGGCTTTCGTATTAGGAGTTCCTGCTTCATCGTAGAAACCA
>JBNJFW010000151.1:0-3892 GCA_051747165.1 Elusimicrobiota bacterium
TTTTTAACTCCTTCCAGTATAATGGCGTTTACTATTCTCCTGGCCTGCCTTTCGTCGTCCTCGTCCGGTTTTTCAATTGTAATTTCTTCCCTATCGCTGTCTTTTTTCTTTTCAGTTTCGAGTTTTGATTTGCTCTCTGAAGTTATATTTGAAATATAGTCTGTTATCTTTGAATCCTGGGTGAATATCTGGTCCAGCATGTTAGAAATATCCGAAGGCAGGCTCAGGTATGGATGGATTTTGTAATTGGTTCTTATACTTAAGTCTTCTATTGCGGTTAAATCCCAGGGACGGGCCATTGCGGTGTAAAGCAGTTTTTCCGCCCGGGCAAAGGGCAGAACAAGATATCTCCTGGCAGTGGTTTCGGGTATGAGAGTTGCGGCTTCTTCGTCAATTTCCAGTGATGCCAAATCAACGGCCTTCACCTCCCACCTCCTGCTCAGAAGCCTTAAAAACTTTGTTTTGGGAAGCACCTGCGAATCAACCAGGACCTGCTCAAGGGGTTTGCCCAGCTGATGGGCTCTGATTTCGAGGTTTTTAAGTGTCGCCTCGTCAATTATTTTGTCCGCGAGAAGGACCTGCCTGAGTGAAAGTTTTTTTGCTGCCATTTATTTTTTTTAATTTCAACAATACGATTTCCGTATCTGGTGCCGGGAGGGGGATTCGAACCCCCACGGAATCTAAATTCCGGCAGATTTTGAATCTGCTGCGTATGCCAGTTTCGCCATCCCGGCGAACGCCATTTATAGAATACTATAATATAACGGCAAACAATTCAAGCTTCAATTAAATTTTCGCACAAACCTTTGTAATGTTTCTTTAGAAGTTCAATACTGTCCACATTCCTGCATTCGGGCAGCGAGGACAGAAAAGCGGAACCGTATCTTCTTTTTCTCAGCCTTGAATCAAGCACAGCCACTATACCGAAGTCATCCCTGTGCCTTATAAGCCTCCCGAAGCCCTGTTTAAATAAAAGGGAGGCCGAGGGCACCTGGTATTCCAGAAAAGGACTGCGCCCGGCTTTTCGCAGTTTCTGCACTCTTGACTCGATAACCGGATCTGCCGGGGATGCAAAGGGCAGCTTAGTTATAATAACGCATTCCAGCATTCTTCCCGGCGCGTCTATACCCTGCCAGAAGGTGGAAGTGCCCAGCAGTACCGAGCAGGGGTCTTTCTTAAAGTTTTCAAGTATCCTGTACCTGGGGAGCCTTCCCTGTATGAGAAAATTCAGATCCGGAAATTCATTTATAAGTTTTCCGGCGGCCCGGTTCAGCATGCTGTAAGAGGTAAAAAGAACAAAGGTCCTTCCGCAAGTAATATTTAAAATAGAGGATATTCTTTCAAATGTCTTTTCCGCGTAAAGGTTAAAATCAAAAGAAGGGTCGGGTATGTCATCCGGTGCGTAAAAAAGAACCCGGTTTGAATAATCAAAAGGCGACTCCAATTTCCTCTCCGAGGCTTCGCTCATCCCCGTCCTTGATTTAATAAATTCAAAGCTGTTGTTTGCGGTCAGTGTGGCAGAAGTCATAACCACCGGGCGGTAGGGTTCGAATACAAGCTCTTTAAGCAGCCCTGCCACCTCAATGGGAGTGGCGTTAAACGAGCAGAAAAATTTACCCCGGGAGGCATTTACTTTTATATAGTAAACATAATTTTCAATATCCATTGATAGTATTCGCTCCAGAATATCCGCGTTAAACTTAAATTTCTCCGCATAAGAGAAGCATTCTTCCGCAAAATCAGGATTGCCCTCCATTTTCGCTATATCATAAAGAAGCTTTGAAATATTTAAAAGGGCGTCCGAAAGCCCGTTTTCAAACATGCCCGGGGAATGTATCCGGTGGTTTTGCTCTCCTTCAAATCCCAGTTCATCCATTACCATAGCAAAAAAAATATTGCTCTGCTTCCGGCAGCGTTTAACTTCCTTTATTAAACTGCTCTTAGCGCTTTCTGATATTCCTTTTCTTTTCGAAAGGCATCTTAATGAAGAGCTTTTATGGATCTTGCCCAGTAATTTATTTATCCCTGAAGCCGAAACCGAAAGCTCGAATGTCCTGCTGGCTATATCTTCCAGATTGTGTGCTTCGTCAAAAACCACAGCCTCAAAAGGAGGAAGCACATGCCCCCCGGAAGCAATATCGCTTAAAAGCAAATGATGGTTTGAAACAAGAATATCCGCTTTTGAAAGCTCCCTCCTGCTTTTGTAAAAATAGCATTTTTTATAATAATAGCAGTCCCGGTTCATGCAAACCGAGCTGTCCCTTGAAATATCACTCCACAAATTACCTGAAACATTAAAATCAATATCTAAGTTCAGCCCGCTTTCTGTTTTATCAAGCCACTCCTGTATCTGCTCAATCTGCTCCCTCTCCTGACTGGTATCAAAAAGGTCTCCTTCGTATGTCTGGTAATATTTCTTAAGACAGATATAATTTCCGCTTCCCACACACAAACGCGCCTCCGCGGGAATTATCTTACTTAAGGAAGGTATGTCTTTGTTTACAAGCTGCTGCTGAAGTGTTTTTGTATGAGTGGAAATAACAACTCTCCGTTCTTTTTCTTCAGTTGCCCACAACATAAAAGGAACAAGATAGGCAAAGCTTTTGCCCACACCGGTACCCGCTTCAACAAGAAGGTTCTCTTTTTTCTCAATAGCCCCGGCAACAGCCTCCGCCATATCTATCTGCTCCTGCCGGTGCTCATAGTTTTTAACCGACCCGGAAACCTTCGAACCTGCCCCCAGGTAGCTTTTCATATCTTTCATATCTTTGATTATACTTAAAAAAACAGTTACAGCCAAAACTTAAAGTGTTTCGTTTGACTTGCTGTATAATGATATCATATAATCAAAAACATGAGGCACTTATTTAAATATGTTTTTTTTGCTTTATTTGCTCAATAAAAAATGGGAAAAATTTGGCTTTCATGAAAATGAAGTTGTTTGTACAAATATTATACTAAAATAATGCAAATTAATGCTGACTTTTTTTGGGTAATATCTTTCTTCGCTATTTTTATTTTAAGCTTCGTAATTACTGCCTTTATCTTTGTTTATTCTAATAAAAACAAATTAGCCAGGGAATTCGTAATATTAATAATAGCATTTTGTATATGGAGTTTTGGTAGATTTGTTTTTGGCATTAGTAACCAAAAAGAAAGTGTTTTATTTTGGGTTAGATTTTCATATATGGGCGCGATTTTAATTCCTTTGCTCTATTTAAAATTCATATTCTCTTTTTTAAACAAAAAGATTGATAAAACACTATTGAAAGTACTTTATGGTGTTAGTATAGTTTTTATAGTTTCAAGTTTCACAAATTATTTTATAAATGATGTAGTACCAAAGGGTAACTTCTCTTACTATGACTCACCAGGCAAACTTTACGTATACTTCAATGCTTATTATATGATATTAATTATTTATTCATTATATCTATTATCTAAAGCATTATTGAAATTTAAAGGTTTGAAAAAAAATCAGACTTCATATTTGCTTCTTGCATGTTTTTTTGGTTTTTTTGGCTCAGGCACAACTTTTCCTTTAGTTTATAATGTTTCACTATATCCTTTTGGCATAATTCTAGTCCCTTTATATCCCTTACTAATATATTACGCTATAGTCAGATATAGATTAATGGATATGAAATTAGCACTAACAAGAGGAACTCTCTTTGCTTTTGTTTATGCTGCCTTGCTCTCAATACCCGTATTATTATATTTATTGCATGAACAGCTACTCGTTGGTTATTTAGGTGATAAGTGGCCTCTTGCTCCAATAGTATTAGCAATTGCTTTGGGTTCTATGGGTCCGGGAATATATGCCAAACTTAAAGAAAAAGCCGAATGGGCCCTGTTTAAGCAACAAAAACAATACCAGCAAACCCTTCTCAAA
>JBNJFW010000152.1:0-3887 GCA_051747165.1 Elusimicrobiota bacterium
CCCCCCTTTTCCGTAGGCTATAACCGGGGAGCCGCAGGCCATTGCCTCCACCGGAACTATACCGAAGTCTTCTTTGCCCGGAAAAACAAGGCCCCTGCATTTTCTGTAGTTATCTTTTATTTCTTCTTCTCCCAGCCATCCGTAAAAACTTATATTCCCCCCCGCTTTCTTTTTTAAATACTCTTCTTGAGGCCCTGAGCCGATCACCCTTAGTTTTCTGCCGCTTTTATTAAAAGCCTCCACCGCCAGATCCACTTTTTTGTAGGGGACCAGCGAACTTACAATAAGGTAAAAATTTTCTTTTTTTATATTTGCCGGAGTATATGTGTCTGTATCCACAGGAGGATAAATCACCCGGGCTTCTCTTTTATAATGCTTTTTTATTCTTTGGGCGGTTGTTCCGGAATTCGCTATGAAATAATCCACATTTGCCGCCGTCTTTACATCCATATAGCGAAGATAAGGGAGAAACAGCTTCATAAAGAGATAAACAGGCGGCGACTTGCGAAAACTGAAATAACTGTCAAACATATCCCATATGTAGCGCATGGGGGTATGGCAGTAACAGATGTGAACTCCCCCTTTAGCGGCTTTTACATTTTTAGCTACGCAGTGGGATGTGGAGATGACAAAATCGTGTTTCTGCGTATCCAGGCTCTTTACCAGCAGTGGAAGAAGAGGAAGGTAATATCTGTAAAACCTTTTTCCTAAAGGAAGATATTGAAGAAGTGATTTATAAACAGGCCGGTTTTCAATTATTTTTGAAAGCTCCCCCGGCTCGTGGATAAGAGTATAGAGAGGGGAATCCGGATAAAGAAGGCATATCTGCTGCAAAACTTTCTCCCCGCCCCGCATGCCGGTAAGCCAGTCATGCACCAGCGCCGGTTTTATTTGTTCATCTGTCATTTTTTTCATTAATTAATTCCTTGTAAACCTTCATGGTTTCAAAAGCAGATTTTTCCCATGAAAACATTTTAATCCTCTCATATCCTTTTTTTATAAGCTCCTCTCTCTTTTTTTTATTTGAAACAGTGGTGAAAATAGCCTCCGCTAAATCAGCAATGTCAAAAGGATCGGCTTTTACGGCAGCATCTCCTGCAATTTCAGGCAGCGAAGATCTGTTAGAAACAACCACTGCAACGCCCCTGGCCATAGCTTCAAGAGGCGGCAAACCAAAGCCTTCATATAGTGATGGAAAAACAAAAACTTCGGCTTTTCTGTACAAAACATCAAGCTCCTCTTCAGAAACATATCCTGTAAAAATCACATCGTCCTGTAAATTCAGATCTTCAACAAGCCGGTAGGGCTGGCAATACCTTGAATCCTTTTTGCCGGCAATTACAAGAGAATATCCCTTAAGTTTATTTTTAATTTTATAAAAGGCTTTAATCAGACCGAGAATATTTTTAGAAGGGTCCTGCCTTCCTGCATAAAATATATACTTATCCCGTATTTTATACTTAGCTTTTAAATCAGCAATGCTCTTTTCTTTTTCTGCATTCCCGGCAAAAAAACCGTTGTAAACCATCCTAACCTTTTTACTGCAAAAAGTAAATTCTCTTTTCAGATCTCTTTCACTGCAGCGCGAAACAACTATTATCCGGTCAGACTTCTTTAACATGAGGATTAAAACCCTGCGGTAGAGAAAATAAAATTTTGATTTCAAAGTTTTATAATTATACTGCGGGTAAAGATATGGAATTAGATCATGAACTGTTGAAACCACCTTAAAAGGTGTATATAAAAGAGGCACCATAAAGTCAGGTGAATGAAATAAATTTACTTTTTCCTTTTTCAATACAAAAGGCAAAAGAATCTGGCTTGTAATCGAATAAGGCCCGTAACCTACACTAATTATTTTTATATTCCTGCGGTGGGGGAAATATTCACGAAGAGTTTTTTCAGAGCCTTTTAAAGCAATTAAAATATAAAATACATTGCTATCTAATTTAGATAATTCATCCAGGAGGCACAAAGTATACCTTTTTATGCCTCCGCTGTCTTTTGCTACAAAGCGGCAGTCAACTGCAATTCGATACATCTTCATACACCTTTAGTAATTCAGAGTCGCTATTACTTCATTTAAATTATTTGATTCAATAAACACGGTTTAACCAGCTCCTTTATTTAAACTAAATACTTCAAGATGAGTTTTAACTATAACACCAGTATCATATAAAAATGTTAAATGCAAATCAGCAACTGCCGTCTTCCGGGAGGGTTATCTGTCTTAAAAACAACTTAAAACATTATATTTTATTGGCGATTATAATCATCCTCCACGCGGATAATATCATCCTCGGATATTTTATTCCCCCTGGCCAGCTCCAGTATTTTAAGTTCGCCTTGAGATATGTTTTCAACTCTGTGAAGAGCCCCTGCGGGTATACTTAGGCTTTCTCCCGGTGAAAATTCTTTCTTTTTTTCTCCCAGGGTTATAAGCGCCTTGCCTTCTATAACAGTCCACATTTCTTCCCGGTACTTATGCTTTTGCAAGCTCAGCCGCTGTCCGATAGATACAAATAAAAGCTTAATTTTGTACCCTTTGCCCTCTTCCAGAACCCTGTACCTTCCCCAGGGTCTGTAATCCTCAGCATGGCGCCGGACTATTTCCCTGCCTTTAAGCTTTTCAACTATTCCTTTTACTTTCTGGCCTTCTCCTTTTTTAATTACCAGCAGGGCATCTTCGGTATCCACGATTATTAAGTCTTTCAGGCCGGCGCCGGCAAAAAACTTGCCTTTTTCAGTGGAGACAAAAGTGTTTTCGCAACTGCTGAACTCCGCTTTTGAAAGTGAATAATTTTCTTTTTCCCCGGCGCTTACTTCTTTTACCGCCTCCCAGCTTCCCAGATCGTTCCAGACACCGTCAAAACCTACCACAGCGGCTTTCTCTGTTTTTTCCATTACAGCATAGTCAATAGAAACATTGGGCAGTTTTTCATAAATCTCTTTTAAATTGCTTTTATCCTCTTTCAAATCTTTAAAAGCCCCCGCTATATCACCGGCATAAAAAGCCAGTTCTTTTTTCATGGCAGAGACCTTAAACACGAATATGCCGGCATTCCAGAAATAGGACCCGGAATTAAAATACTCCCTTGCTTTTTCTCTGTCCGGCTTTTCTTTAAATTCTTCTACTTCCCAGCCGTCAAACAGCTTTTCCCCTTTTTTAATATAACCGTAGCCGGTGGCGGGATAGAGAGGCTTTATGCCCGCGGTTACAATAAAGCCTTTTTCGGCAAGAAAAGCGGCTTTTCGGATAACTTCATTAAACTCATCAACAGGCTCGATAATATGGTCGGCCGGAAGCACAACAGCGATATCCTCATCATCCAGGGAGTTAATCCCCAGGGCAATAGCAGGGGCCGTATTTCTGGATAGAGGCTCCAGAATTATATTCTCGCCTCTGAATTCATAACCGGGTCCCGATAGTTCTTTTTTTACCAGAAACCGCGCTTCTTCCGCCCCCACAACATATTTATTCTCCGGGGAGGTATTAAGCCTATCATATGCCTGCTGAAGCAGACTTTTACCTTTAAACTCCATAAGATATTTGGGCCATTTTTTACGGCTGACAGGCCAGAGCCTTTTACCCATCCCCCCGGCAAGTATTAAACATTTAATTTCATTCATAACAAGTCTTCAAAACCGGCCCCGGTTATTCTCAAGCAGACGAGCTGTCTGACTCTTCGCCTTTCCAGAACGCTCTCAGGAACACAAAAAACACCCCCAGCATCAAACCCAGGACAAGCGCCAGTATTACATTTCTCTTCAGCCCGGAGTTATTATAAATCTCAACAGGTGAGAGCCGCATTATGGCTCTTCCCATTTTTTGCTGGTAATATTCCTCAACCGTATCCTCGGTGTTTTTTATAATCCCCGTAAGTTTG
>JBNJFW010000153.1:0-3881 GCA_051747165.1 Elusimicrobiota bacterium
TTAAATAAACCACACCGAGATTATAATAAATCTCATCATAACCGGGATTGGCTCTAAGAGCCTGCTTGTATGCCCAGGCCGCCTGTTTGAGCTTGTCCTGCTCTTTAGACCTGGACATTGACACATAAATATTGCCCAGCTCATAATTATTATCAACTATCAGCGGATAAATATTCCAGGCTTTTAAAAATTTATCTTCCGCCTGCTCAAGTTTATTCATCCTGGCATATTTAAATCCCTTGAAAAAGTAAACATTCGATTTAAAATATATATAATTAAAGTATAAAACGCCGGCAACAGCCATGCATACAAAAAGCAAAATAATCTTAAATTTCCTGAAATTTATTGTTTTATGCGGATTCAAGTAGTTTTTTCTACCCTTTGAAGCCAGCAACCCCGCATTGACCCAGAAAGCAAGAGCAGGAAGAGGAAAATAAAGTGAAACATTAAGCAAATTATCTATCCAGAAGGAAATCGCCGCCACAGCAAAAACAGCTACCCATATTTTGTCCTTTTCATCTGCTGCTTTAAATATTCTTATTGCAAAAACAACAAAAACAACCATAAGCCATATATATATTCCGGCCCCGACAATACCGGTTTGAGTAAGAATCTCCAGCATAAAATTATGGGCGTTATTGGCATGGGTTCTCAAAGGCCTGTATTCCTCTTTTTCCACAACCTTGCCCTGATAAAAGGGATAAAAAACCTCAAAATTTCCCCATCCTCTTCCTATAACAGGATCTTCGATAAACATATTTGCAGAAGATTCCCATATAAGCAGACGCTGCACAAGAGCCGAACCCATTTCCTGTGTGCTGGCCATTGCCCGCACGCGCTGCCGGAACTGATCCGATATCCCGAAGAATAAAAACCCCACCAAAATAATTGCAGAAAATATAGCCAGCATAGCTTTTTTAAATCTTCTATATTTCCTGCCGTACTGATATGAAAGAATAAAAATCAAAGCCGCCACACCAAGAACAAAAGAAACAAGAGTGCTTCTGGTCATAGTTATAGCCAGAGCACTGGTGTTTAAAACAAAAAGGAAGCCCCACATAACTTTTTTCTCTGTAAATATATATCCCATAATCCAGAAAATTGTAACCATAAGATATGCGGAAAGAAAATTAGGATTGCCGAAAGTGGAAATACTTCTTTCCCCGTAAGGGTCAAGTGCCTCCCCCCATATAAAATCAAAATTTACAGAGTCTATAACTGAATTAAAAAACTGAACCACAGCGTATAACGCCGCAATACTGCCTGCAGCAATAACTGCTTTTTTTATTTTTTCCGTAAAATTATCCCGACTCCCGGCCGTAAAATAAAACACCGTCAGGCCGCTGAAAATAAACATAAGATTTCTAATAAGACCATAATGCAAAAACGACCACCGAAAATCAGGATATCTTAAAAAAGACAAAAGATATGAAACAAGAGCAATTAAAAAGAAAAACCAAAGAGGCCTGTCTAAAAATGTAACCGGAAATTTTATAAAACCCTTACTTTTTATAAAAAGCATAAGCACTGAAAAAGACAGTAAAACCTGAAGGATTCTTTCCTGTATAAGATATGGATTTCTGGTTACTCCCGTAAAAAATATAAGGGGAGAAATAAAAAGAGCAGCTAAAAAAACAAGCTGTATGTAATTTAACTTAACTTTTTTCAAACTCAGATATCAAAATTTTCAAGCAGCTCAATTGCCTTATCATCCAGCCCGATCTCCCGATAAAAAGCCGCAAGCTGTCTGGCAATTTCACTTCGGTCCTGATTTTTTTCAACATTCTCAAGAGCGCGCAGATAAGTTTCTTCGACCCGGTCATACTTCTGAGCAAACTTATAAAGATTAGCAAGATTAATATAGGCCTCTTTATCTTCAGGCTTTCTCCGGGTAGCTTCCTGCATATACCATAGAGCCTTTTCAACATTATTATCTCGGGCATAGATTTCTGCCACCCTGAAATACGTATGAGTATAAACAGGATCTACAATATTTAAATAACGACGAAAAGATTTAAGGGCCTTATCAAAATTTCCGGAGCGCATATGAAGCATGCCCTCCTGAAAATGAAGCTGTACATAATTAGGATACATGGCTCTGACTTTTTCCGAATAAGTTTCAATAGCTTGTTCATAATACATTTCAGCGCTTTCTTCATCTCCGCGGCGCTTGGCTTCGGAAAGACGGTCATTATATACATTGCCCTCAAAATAATATGCCATGATAAAAGAAGGATGATTTTCTTGAACCCGGTGATAGTACTCGGTTGCTTCATCCCACCTGCGCTGTTTTGAAAGAGCTATCGCCTGATTATGATATATATTGGCTCGAAACCTGCGGTGGGCAAGAACCGACTGATATATTCCAACAGACAAAAGCAATACTGTCAGAATAAACTTAAAAGGAGATATAGAAAAATTTTCTTTAATATTTTTTCCTTTTTTAACAGAATCTTTTTTAAGCGGCGTACTTTGTATAACAATAAGAGCCAGAAAAACCCACAGTATAAAACCCGAAGAAACAAATCTGGGATTCACATCCAGAGCCGCATGAATAAGCATTCCCAAAGTTCCGGCCATCAGGGCAAGAAGATAATACTCTTCATCAGACTTAACGCTGCCCATTCCAATAAGAGAAAGCCTTTTAAATCCTGCATAATAGATAGAAGTCAAAAGCCACAGAAAAATCACAAGGCCCAAAACACCTTCATCAAAAAATACTTCCAGATACTCATTATGCGCATGATCGGTCTGAGTATTATGCCTGCCTTCCAGGTGAAAAATTTCCGGTCTTCTGTAAGCAGGATAAACAAGATTAAAGGATTCAATTCCGTGACCGAACAAAAAAGCTCTGGCAGGAGAAGCAAAATCCGGTATAGGCTCGGAAATCATTTTTATAGCAGCCCCCCAGGTAAAAAGCCTGAAGGTTATTGATCTGGGACGCTTTTGTGACATTAAAAAAACACCGGATATAGTTATGAGAACCATAGAGACAATAATGCCTCCCGCTATTCCTTTAAGCAGCCGGGGATCTCCCTTAATTAAATAAAGTACAGAAAGCAACACAAAAACAATAGTTGCCGCAGCAATGCCTATCCAGCTGCCCATCGTGTAAGTAAAAGCAGCATTAAGCAGCATCAATAAAACTAAAAATAAAATTAAGCCAAAATAATACCACCTTTCTTTCAATGCCGCCAGCAGAGCACTTACTATGGCAAGAGGAAACACAAGCACAAGCCATGCCCCCAGAAAATTAGGGTTTCCGAAAGTGGAAAAAATTCTATCCCCGAAAGCTCCCGCCCATATATGCCAGTCAAATCCGCCATACTGTATTAAACCGTAAGAAGTAATTAACAAGCACGAGGCTAAAACCCACTGCATAATTCTCTTAAAATCATGAGAGCGGTCATATTCATATACAACAGCCAGAAAAACGCCTATATAGGATATTCTGCGCAGTAAACCGGGTTCAAAAGTTTCCAGTTTAAATTGGGAAAAAGCAAAAGATAAAATCCCGCTTAAAAGAAAAAGAAGCGCCGGATAAACAGCATACTTTCGATTAGGCGGGGGTGCAAAGGTCCCTTCTGCCAGCCTTCTTACAATCCATACAATCAATATTATGGGGCCGACTGTTTCCAGTAATGTAATTTTAATCTGGGCCGAATCATATGTCTTGAGGAAGAAATGAATGGCTATAGAGCTTATGGCAAGCGGTATAAGATAGTTTAAAAGCAGCTTGGTAACACGTTCAAGCCGGTTAAGAAAAAGTCCCGCAACAATAAAAGCTAATGCCAATACAGCAATGACTATATGAATATTTGATAAAAGAGACTGGTCAAAAACCCGAAAAAAAGGCAATACTATAAAAACACCAAAAAGAA
>JBNJFW010000154.1:0-3873 GCA_051747165.1 Elusimicrobiota bacterium
GGCTGAGAATTTTTTGTGTTGAGCATAAAGTAGAGTCTACTACAGGAGGCTTTGAGTTTCATGTGCAGATGAGGGAAGAGGATGAAGAAAAGCCGGGAAAGTATAAGGAGAGCAAGCGTGGCTGGAGGCGAGATTATGTGGTGCCTTCAATTGACCTGAATGTTTTCAGGGAGTTTGTCAGTATAAGCCCGGGGGTGAATTTTAATGTGCGCAGAGGCGAAAAAGGCTATGTTATTGTGGGGGATTTTAAGCCCGAAACTAAATATGAGGTGAATATAAAGAAAGGGCTTTATTCAAATGACGGTAAAGTTCTTGAAGAGGATTACAGTTTTTCTGTCCGGCTGGGGGATATCAGGGGCGGCCTTGAAATAATGTCAAAGGGCCATGTGGTGCCTTCGGCTTATGATTACAAGCTTGCCGTTAAGCATACTAATCTAAAGAAAGTTAACCTTAGCGTAAGGCAGATTTATCCCCAGAATGTTACCTTCTGGCTCAGCGGCAGAAGGGATTTTGTTTCTGCCAGGGAATCCGATTTAATAAAAAAGCAGGAAATAGAATTACCTTATGAAAAAAACCGGGAGATGGTATCATATCTTAACCTCAAGCCGGTTTTGCCGGAGGATGCCCGCGGCATATTTCAGATTGATATAAGGGGCAGGAAGAATACCCGCATGGACAGAATCCAAATAATTATCAGCGATATAGGGCTGAATGTGAAAAAAGAAAAAGAGGGGGTCAGAATATGGGCCCGTTCTTTAAGAGACCTTCAAGCGCTGGGCGAGGTTGATGTTCAGCTTCGCTCTTACAGTAATAAAATTATTGCCGAAGGCAGTACGGATTCAAACGGCTTTGTACATTTTGATGAAACTCCGTATGTGGTTACGGTTTCCAGAGGAGATGATTTCAACTATCTGCCTCTTGACGAGCCGGAACTTAAGCTGGCGGAAAGAGAAACTTCAGGCGCGGATTACGGGATGGAATTTAATTACAGAAGCTATATATTTACCGACAGGGGTGTTTACCGGCCTAATGACAGGGCCAACATAACTTTGCTTGTAAGGGACAGCGAAAGACATGCCCCGGGAGACAAATTTCCTTTGAGAGTGGAAATAATTGACCCCGGAAACAGGACTGTTGCCGAGGAAGTTGTCCATATTAACAGCACGGGTTTTGCGGAGTTAAGCAGGGATTTTGGTAATCATCCCATGACGGGAAAATATACCGTTAAGGCTTATATAGGAAAGAATAATATCGGTTCGGGAACTTTCCAGGTAGAGGAGTTTGTGCCCGAAAGGCTGGATGTTTCCATAAGGCCGGAAAAGTCGGTTTTTGTTAAAAACGAGAGGCTTGCATATGAATTAAATGCGGATTTTCTCTTTGGCGCTCCGGCTTCCGGGGCGGATTATGAAGCCGAGTTTTTCTTTAAGCCCGAGAGATACAGTTCCGAAAAATTTCCCGGATATTTTTCAGAACGATATTATAATGAAGAACCTCAGGCAAATCATCTTACCTCCCTAGACGGCAGCCTGGATGAAGAGGGCAGGGCAGTTTTAAGAGCCGATTTGGCATTGAGGAATATAGATTTTGATTCTCCGGTGCGCCTTGGGACTCTTGCTTCTGTTTTTGAGGCCGGCAGCGGCAGAAGCACCAAGTCTTCCGCTTCGGCTTTTGTATTGCCAAATGACAGGATAGCTGCTTTGCGCCCAAAGACGGATATTGCCCTTTATGAGAAGGAAACTACCATCGAGGGTGTTGTACTGGATAGGCATGGGGAAAAAGTTGAGGCAAGCGATGAGCTTACAGTTGAGATATCCAGGGTGGAGTATGACTGGTATTACTCATATAATCCTAATGACCGCAGATACACATGGAACTGGGTTCCTTACGATTATAAAATAAGTGAAGACATGGTAGAGTACCAAAAAGGGGAGTTTGAAATTAATTTTACTCCTTCTTCTTCCTGGGGTGCGTATCTTGTTTCTGTTTATTTAGACGGGTCTGTAAGCCAGGTTTTTCTTCCGGCCAGATGGGAGTGGCGATATATGGCTGTTAGAAGGGCCGCTCGCGCTTCCGATTTAAGGAAATTTCAGGATCCCCAGTACATACAACTAGATACTGACAGGGATGAGTATAAAACAGGCGATACCGTTAACATAAGTTTTAATTCCAGGTTTAGCGGAAAGGCTTTATTCAGTGTGGAGTCGGATGAAGTGCTGCACTGGGAATGGATTCAAGTCAAAGAAGGGCGTAATGATATCAGATACAAAATAAGGGATTATATTCCTAATATTTATTTTTCCCTTAATTTTTTAAAAGCAATTCCCGATGACCCTTCCGATGGCTTTGAGCCTTATCAATCCATGGGAGTTAAAAGCATAAAGGTTAACCCCTATAAGCATAAGCTGCCTTTAGAGATAAGCGCGCCGGAAAAAATAGAACCGAATACAGAAGTTGATATACAGCTTTCCCTACCGGATAAAAGTAAAGATGTATATGCGCAGGTGGCACTTGTGGATGAAGGAATACTTCAGCTTACAGATTTTAAAACGCCCTCTCCCCTGGACTTCTTTTTTAAGAAGTGCGCGCTCGGGGTGAGCACATACGGCAATTACGGGTGGCTTATGGGCAGGCCCAGGCCCGAGGACCTCAGCGGTGGCGGGGCGGAATCACAACGCGCTCGGGATGCGGCCCTATCGGATGAGGCGGTAAGCGGAGCCGAAAGGGTTTCGCCGGTCCGTATAGTTTCATTATGGTCCGGATTGCTGGAAGTAAAGAGGGGAAAGGCTAATGTCAATTTTGAGGTTCCTTATTATAACGGGAGGCTGCGCCTTATGGCGGTTGCGGCCTCAGAAGAGCGCATGGGAAGCGCCGAAACTAATATTACCGTCCGGGACCCTCTTCTTTTGATGCCTTCGGTTCCCAGATTTCTTAGCGTGGGGGACAGGGTTCGCCTTCCGGTGAGTCTGAGGAATTTTACCGGCAGCGAGGGGAGAATAAATCTGGAGGTTGAGGGAAGCGAGGGTATAGAAATAAATGACGGGCGGGTGGAGTTCGATTTAAAAAAAGAAGAGGAGAAAATCCACTATATTGATCTTAAGGTAAATAAGTTTGCCGGGAAGGTAAGTTTGAGTTTTAAGGCTTCCGGAAATGGTAAGGAAACTGTGGATTCATACGAGATACCGGTAATACCTCCGTTTTTTGAGCAGACTGCTGTCCACAGAATTCCGCTCGAGGCCGGCTCTAACAGCGTAAAAGATGTTTTTAAGGGATGGATGCCCGAGTATGAGCAAAACTCTATTTTAGTTAACGGGCTTCCTTTTATGAACGCTTTAATGGGGGTAAAAAGGCTTGTACGTTATCCTTACGGATGTGTGGAACAGGTTTCTTCAGCTACTTTTCCCCTGCTTTATGTGGATGAATTGCTGAAACTTATTGACCCTGAATACTTAGAGGACAGGGATATTCACTCTATGGTTATGAAAGGTATATCAAAAGTCATATCCATGCAGCAATTGTCGGGCGGGTTTTCCCCGTGGCCGAGCAGAAGCGAAACCGGAGACTGGATATCGGTTTATGCCACGCATATGCTTATTGAGGCTGAGAATGCGGGATATTCGGTTCCGCAGGATTCGATTAAAAGAGCATTAAGGCATTTAAACAGGCTAATTGTTTACAGGAGTTATAAGTACAGCAAGGCTTATGCTTACTTTGTGCTTGCGCTTGCCGGTGAAAGCCATTCTTCTAAAATTCGCAAAGATATTAAACGGCTGCGGGACCGGCCCGGAAATTATTACCGCAGAAATGAGGAGCTTTTTCTTATGGGCGCGGCTTTGTATTTATCCGGTCACAAAAGCGAGGGCCTTGAGCTTATAA
>JBNJFW010000155.1:0-3839 GCA_051747165.1 Elusimicrobiota bacterium
AGGGGATAAAATGACAGCAGACAGCAGGGAATTAAACAAGGCATTTTACAAAACAGTAAAACATTTTTTTCCGGAATTCCGTAAATGGTTAAAGAGTATAGATGAGCCTCGGAAAAATAAACACAGTATTATCTATTCTCAAAAAGTATTGCTGTGGGTAGGCATTCTGCTGTTTATGCTGAAATTAAAAGCCCGGCGGCAAATTAATTACATAATGACGGAATTGACGTTTGTTAAAAATCTTTCCCTGCTCAGCAAAACTGCTCTGGATAAAGTGCCCCATGATGGTACAGTGGAGTATTTTATGAAGAAACTTCCGCCGGAAAAAATAGAAAACTTGATAACAAGAATGATCAACCGGTTGATTCGGATGAAAACTCTGACTAAATTCCGTATTGGGGGCCATTACATGGTTTCAATAGATGGTACCGGTCACCTGGTATTTAAAGAGAGGCACTGTAAGCATTGCCTGACGAAAAAAAAGAAAGGCAAGATCATATACTACTACCATAATGTCTTAGAGGCAAAACTGGTAACACAAACGGGAGTTGTCCTGAGTATGGGCACAGAATTTATAGAAAACCCCCACAAGCGAGTTACAAAGCAGGACTGTGAATTAAAGGCATTTTACCGGCTGGCAGAAAAAATAAAGCGGAGCTTTCCTCAACTAAAAATATGTCTGCTGCTTGATGCCCTTTATGCCGGCAACCCGGTATTTAACATATGTGACAGGAATAACTGGAAATATCTGATAACTTTCAAGGAAGGGTCCATGCCGGAAGGTTATCAGGAATATCTGTCAATTATAGAATGTCAAAAAATGCATAAAATTGAAAAGAAAAAAACTGTAGAGACCAAAGATAAAAAACAACAACTCAGATGGGTTAATGACATAACTTTCCGGGGACCGGCATTCAGTGTTTTGTCCTGTAAAGAAACCCTGCGAAAAAAGAAAACAACAGATTACCTGTGGCTTACAAATTTTAATGTCAGTAAAAGTAATTGTGAAATATTACAAAGAGGAGGAAGACTCAGATGGAAAATTGAAAATGAAGGATTTAATATCCAAAAGAACGGGGGATATAACCTTCAGCACCCTTACTCTATGGACGAAAAGGCAATGAAAAACTACTATCTACTCATGCAAATTGCCCATTTGCTTAACCAGCTAATGGAGCAAGGCAGTCTTTTTACAGACAATGTCAAGAAACTTTTCGGCAGCATTAAGAATTTCACCACAAAACTCTTAATGGCTCTTGTGACAAGCGTTCTTGACCCGGCCGACATTAAACATATCGACACCTCAAGATTTCAAATAACCCTTCGCGGCCCATGAGGAAAAAGGGTTGCTGAAGATCCCCCGTTCGCTTTAAGTATAACAAATCTGGACTGTGAGGTCTACCTATCTTTTTTCGGTTCAATATTTTTTACTTTTTTTCCTCTTTTGGCTATAATTCGTAAAACGGTTCTTCATCCCTGATAGAGCCTAATTGCTATTGAAAATAACCCCTATATAGGGTATTATAGGTGGGTTTTCTGTTTAATTATTTTTAGAGGTTATATGAAAAAAAAGCCAGGCATAGGCAGGATTTATGTTCGATTTTTAACTGCTTTCTTTTTTATTGTCTTTGCAGGAAGTTTCTGCAGGGCGGATGAAAAAGTAAGTATATTATTTACGGGGGATGTTTATTTGGGCGGTCATTCCGAAAAGCTTCTGATAAAGGATCCGCACTATCCTTATTTGGAGGTTAGAGGTATTTTGGAGAAAGCGGATGTGATAATTGGAAACCTTGAATCTCCCCTGACTTCTTCGGAGGAGGTGTTTATGGAAAAAACCTTTAAACTTAAAGCCTCCACCGGGGTTATACATTCCCTGAAAGCCGGCGGTTTCAGTGCCGTATCACTTGCAAACAATCATATAATGGATTTTGGATGGCAGGGTTTAAAGGATACAATTGAAACATTAGAAAAACACGGCATAAAATATGCCGGAGCGGGGGCGAACTTAAGCGAAGCAAGAACACCTGCAGTCATTGAAACCAGTTCCATTTCCATAGCATTCTTGGCATATAATAATACTTTTCCGCTGGAGTTTAATGCGAAAGAGGATAGCCCTGGCGCGGCAAGAGGTAGGACAGAGTATTTCAGGAAAGATATATCCGAAGCTTCTAAGGAAAACGATCTGGTCATTGTTTCCTTCCACTGGAGTGGAGAGTACGTAGAGAAGCCCAGGCAGTACCAGGAGGATTTTGGCAGGATTGCCATAGACTCTGGAGCAGACATTGTTTTTGGACATCATCCGCATACTATGCAGGGAATAGAGTTTTATTCCGACAGTCTCATTGCTTACAGCCTTGGTAATTATGTTTTTGGTTCCTATTCGGATAGGGCAAGGGCGAGCATCATGCTCCGGGTTGAGGCAACCTCTTCAGGGATTGAGAATGTTTTTGTTTATCCGATAAACGTGAATAATTTTGAAGTAAAATTTCAGTCGAAACCCTTCAAGGGAGCTGAAGCCGGAGAAGTTTTAGGAAAATTAAATGAGCTTTCCGGTATCTATGGAACAAGTATTTTGGATAATGAAGATGTCGGGCTGGTCAGGCCCAGAAAGTATTGATAAAAAGTTCTCCAGGGATTTCTTTACATAATTTCCTGTGCCGAGATTATCGGAAACGAGGGTCCTGATGAAGGATATTTTATCCTGCCTTTTAAAGAAATGTGGAACTGTGATTGGAAAAAGGAATTTAATAGGTTAAATGTATAGATCAGGAAAATATCGGGAGGAAAATCCCGGAATGCTGTGTGGTTTTGTCCCGGTTGCGGTTTGTGGCAGAGATAATGCCTATCTGAACAGGTATATGGGGGTACGATGTCTGTTCCTATTCACATGAGCTTTTTTAGTAAGTATTGACAAATATTTTTAAAATGGCTCTTCGACGTTTCATGTGGGTAACACCTTAGGTAACTCAAACTCAAGTTTTCCCATCAAAAGATAAATAACTGTTCTTATCTTCCGCAAGGAGCGATACCCTCTTGCCTTTGCTTTTGCCGCCTGAAACAAACTATTAAGTCCTTCAAGCAAACCATTTGATATCCTGTTTTCATGCCAATTTAAAACTCCCTTCCAATGGCGTTTAATCGTCCATGCGACTTCACGCATCTCTTCTATGCGGCTGTGTGTTGCCCACCAAAACCATTTCTTTAAGAGTTCCTCAGCTTTTTTCTTATTGTTTACCTCATAAAATTGTTTGAAGTTTTCCCGTATGTGATATGCTCGAACAGTATGCAAATTCAAATTCTTGATTTCAATTATTTCCTTTAATTTTGACTCCTGTTTTGCAGAAAGATTCGTGTAATTCTTCAGCCATATATATTTTGTCTTATTTAAAATAGACTGTTCTTTAGCCTCTCTTATCCGAACATCATTTACCGCTTTATTCATTATCTTCATTACATGATAACGATCAAATGTTATCGCCGGCTCTTTAAAATTATCCTCTATTCCCTTAATAAATGCCACAGACATATCACAGCATATGTCTGTTATCTTTTTCGGCTCTCCTTCATGCTCTTTAAAGTCTTCTACAAATTTCTCGACAACATCCGCCTTTTTCCCTTCTTCCACATCTATTGCGCGCCGTTTATCCATATCTACAAATATAGTTACATAATTGTGGCCTTTTTTCGTAGCGGTTTCATCCATTCCCATATGTTCTACTTCACTTAAATTTACATCTTTTCTTGCTTCGTCAACATAATGTTCTATTACCCGCCATATCCTGTTGTCTGTTTCTCCTGTCAGACGGCTGACAGCTTTTACCGGCATCATCTTGGCCAGT
>JBNJFW010000156.1:0-3762 GCA_051747165.1 Elusimicrobiota bacterium
TATTCAAGACTGTCTCCGTCGGCATCCGCAGCGTTGTTCCACGCAAAGTGCAAGGGCCAGCCGCTTATGCCTCCGTCTTTTGCGGATGAAAAAGGCGGTCCGGCATGGGAAACAGCGCCGGGGGCGTGATTATAGCTAACAGTGGCTCCCGCCACAAAAAACCCGTCGTCGCCGCCCGGGTTTTCCCTGCTCATATAAAGCCGGTAGCGAAAATACCTTTTATTATCAAAAAAAGAAGAAATATCCCGGGTAGGCTCAGTAAAATAGCTTTCTTTACTGCCGTCGGGCCCGCGAAAAACTTCAGCCCCGGGGCTTGTTGACGCCGCCAGGCGAAACCTGACTTCTGCATCAAGCGGAACTTCGGCGCTGAAGTCCAGAGCCAGGATTTTAAGCTCCGTATCCGCAGCCCCGGCGTCGTATTCTTGAGAAGTATATATTCCATTTGAACTCAGCCCGTAAGACCAGGTATCCCCCAGAAAATCGTCTTTATCTCCGTAATCTCCGCCAAATAAAATACTCAGCTTAAGTGCAGAGCAGTAAACAAAATCAAAAGACTGCCTTTCTGCGGGTTTTCCGTCCGGGGCTCGGGGAAATTGCTCTTGCCAGAGAGCCGTTTCGGGATTAAAAACCCATATATCATTTAAAAGCTCTGCCGAAGAGTCTTTTCCCCCGAATAATACCGCCACATTTTCATCACTGTTGTAAGTCATGGCGGCTCTTCTTCTGGCAGGAGGAGAAACTTCCCCCTCTATCTTTGTCCAGGAAGAATCACTGACGCTGTAAATCCAGGTATCGCCTAAATAAGAACCATCTTCATCTTTCCCCTCTCCCCCGAACATAAGGACTTTCCCTCCCCCCATGCCGGTCATGGAGGCTTTCTTCCTTGCCGGGGGAGAACTCGGAGGCTTTTTTTCTTCCCACTTTTTATGCTCTACATCAAAGACCCAGGTGTCGGAAGAATATGCTATACTACTGTCAATATATCCGCCAAATAAAACTCCCTGATTATCCGTTAAGGCAAAGGAGTGTCCGAATCTGGCAGCAGGAGCAGTATCCGTATAAATTCTAAACCAGTTATCATTTTCCTTATCCCAGCCCCAGGTATAATCCACCGGCTCCCCGTCCCGGTAACCTCCGAAAAAGATTCCCTTTTCCCCTTTTAACCCGTACATGGCCGGAGGGGATGTAGAGGGAAAAAGCTGAGTCCAGCTCCCGCCGCTGAACTTAAATGTCTCTGAAGAATCTTTCTTTTCCATCTTCCCTCCAAAAAGATAAACTCCGGAGTCGCCTTCCCACATTAAATGCCACCGCCTGGCAGAGGGAGCCTCCGGGGCCTCTTCCTTTATAATTCTGTTCATAAGCCTCAGCCCTTTACTGTCAAGTTCAATTGCCTCTCCCTCCCCCCCGAAGGCCCCGTCGCCTTCAAACACATCTGTTGCGGCGTAAAGATAAGAAAAATTTAAAAACATAAGAGGGCAGACAAGCAAAAAAAAGCTGAGTTTCATTTCATAATCCCAGGGCTTTTTTTAAAACCGCCTTGAAGTCGGATATTTCAAAAGGCTTTATCAGAAGCTCCTCAGCCCCCAGAGCTTTGACTTTTTCTTCCAGCCCTTTTTCCGGGTAACCGGTAATGACAATTATAGCAGGGGAACCTAAAACAGAATCCTTTTTTATTTCTCCCATAACTTCAAAGCCGTCCATCCGGGGCATGCGTATGTCCAGCACCAAAAGGTCAATATCTTCAGAAGCAAGTATCTTCCCCGCACTGAATCCCTCCGGAGCATCATATATCTTAGAGTTCGGATAGCTTTTGTTTATAATTTTTCTGACAGTAGAGCGCACCTGTTCTTCATTATCGGCTATGAGGATACTTATTTTCTCTGATTTAAATCCGGCGGCCGGCATGGAAAACCTCGAGGCAAAAGCCCTTAATTCTTTTAAAGTAATCCTCCGGTGCCCGCCGGGAGTCCGGTAAGCCCCGAGCTTGCCGTCTTTAACCCAATTCTGAACGGTGGTTATATCCACATTAAACATTTGAGCTATGTCATAAGTGCTGTATATTTTTTTTCTCTTCATTTTACCTCCACCGAAGGCATCTGAAAATAAAACTCCGAACCGACACCTTCCTCGGACTTGACGCCTACGCTCCCCCCGTGCATCTCCACTATACTTTTTATTATGGAAAGCCCCAGTCCTATACCGGAATTTTTTCCGTTGAGAATACTACCTGCTTTTTGCTGGTAGAACCTGTCAAATATTTTTTCTTTTTCCCCTGCTTCCAAACCTTTCCCGTTGTCTTTAACGCGTATCTCTACTTTATCATCCACATTTGCGCTTAAAATCTCCACCCTTGAGGACTCGGGAGAATATTTAATAGCATTGTCTATCAGATTAAGAACAACCCTTTTTAAAGCCTCCGGGTCCGCTTTTACAAAGCCGGCGTTTCTAACTCTGTTTATTATATTTATATTTTTTTTATCCGCTGCGCTTTTAAGCTCTTCAATTGCTTCCTGTATTGTAATTTCAATTTTTACATCTTCCGGCTTGATTTTATATTTACGGGCTTCCAGTCTGGAAAACTCCAGGAGCTGTTCCACCAGGCCTTTCATTCTGAGCGTATTGCGTTTAAGCAGGGCCAGTATTTTAGAATTACCTGCGTCCTTTATTCTTTCCTCCATTATTTCGCAGGACCCCAGCATTGACTGCAGAGGTGTGCGGAATTCATGAGACACATTTGCTATAAAATCCGTTTTAAGCTTTTCAAGTTCCTTTAGTTTTTCATAATCTTCGGCATCCTGTAATACTCCCGCCGCCTGAGCGGCAAATTCATTTATAACTTTCAGCTCGTATTTTTTAAACTTTCTGTTGCTCCGGGTAATATTTAAAATCAGCACCCCCAGAGCCTTATCCCGGCTTAAAAGAGGCACATCAATGCTTGATTTCACCTCATGTGGATTGGTCAGTTTTTTAAAAATATTTCCGCATTCGGAAGAAACACTTACTATCCGGGGAGAAGGATCGCGCAATATGCAGTCACTTTCGTCGTTCATTACTCTTAAGCTCCCCTCCCTGATTTTTCCCTCTTCGGACGGGCAGGTGCTAAAAAAATCAATCTTCTCACCCTCGTTTGAAAAAAAACCTATTGTCCCGCAGTCAGCCGATACCGCTTCCACCGCCAGTTTAAGAATATCTTTTAAAAGTTTTTTAACTGGCCGGTGCCTGCCCAGATTTACGGACTGTCTGTACATATTGACCAGTTCTCCTGATTTTTTTACTTTCATATTTAATTCAAAAAGGTCATAAGCCTTTTTAACCACATCTCTTATTTCTTTTATCTCAAAAGGCTTGGTGACAAAATCATAGGCTCCCAGTTTCATGGCATCTACCGCATTTACTACTGTGCCCTCTCCGGTGATAACCACAACCTCTGTTTCTACTTTTTGCTCATTAAGAATTCTAAGCATTTCCATTCCGTCCATGCCCGGCAGGCTTATATCCAGAAGCAGGACGCCAAAAAGCTTTTCCTTCATTATATCCAGGCCCTCCTCGGCAGAAGGAAGCGCCTCCACCTCATATCCTTTTTTCTCCAATATCCTCTTTCCAAGATTCCTTATGCTTTTTTCATCCTCAACTATGAGAATATTTTTACTTTTCTCATCCATAATTTTTCCCTTTTTGTTTATTTAAATCACTTTTACCGCCCTGAGGTGTCTCCTTATCTTCTTCTAATGCCGGAAAAAACATTCTAAACTCACAGCCTTG
>JBNJFW010000157.1:0-3702 GCA_051747165.1 Elusimicrobiota bacterium
TGCATAAAATCAAGAATCGGGGTTATTACTTTATTGAATTTATCGTATAAGGCAGCCAGTATACCTAATGGCAGACCTATAATGACAGCTATCATTGTGGCTGTTATAACAAGGGCAAATGTAGAAATGGTAGGGTCCCACAAACCAAAATTCCAGATTAGCAATAACCCCGCCATTATAAGAAAACTACCCTTTAGAGATATAATTCTCCATCCCAGTACACCTATAAGCAATATTAATACCCAGGGTGGAAGAACTTCTAAAAAATCTACCAGAAAAGAAATAAGTATATCGACAAAATCCGAGAACGCCCTCGTTATACCTGAGAGATTAGCAACCAGGTATTCTATGGCCGAATCTATCCAATCTCCAAGAGGTATTCTATACATGAAACTTACTTTCTGCCAGTCCGGCAATTATTGAGCCTTTTACCAACTGTCCTTTTAAAACATTATTTTCATCAACTACAGCTACGGGATAGCGGTTGTCAACTATGACTGAGAACAAGTTGCGGACCTGCTCGTCAACACTTACTTTCTGCTTGTTATACTCCTCTATTATATCCTTTATATCCTCCCGGCCTTCTTTTTCACAGGCCCCGGCTTTTTCAGCCGTAACATAGCCGAGAAGTTTGTGTTCATTGTCTACAATAAAAACACCATCTGATCCCATTACACGCATCTTATGGAGAAGAGTAAGCGGACCATCTTTAATAAAACCAACTTCTTTGGGCTTTACCATGACATCCGCAGCAGTTAAAACTTTTGTAAAGTCTACATTTTCTACAAATTTCTTAACATAAAGGTTTTCAGGGCTTTTTAAAATTTCTTCCGGGGTCCCTATCTGAACAATACGCCCGTCTTTCATAAGAACAACCCGGTCTCCCATTTTTAAGGCCTCATCCAGATCATGGGTTATAAAAAGGATGGTCTTTTGCATTTTTGACTGCATTTCAATTAATTCATCCTGCATTTCTTTTCTGATAAGAGGGTCAAGAGCTCCAAAAGGCTCATCCATTAAAAGAATATCCGGATTAATAGCCAGAGCTCGCGCCAGGCCTACCCTTTGCTGCATTCCTCCGCTTAACTGATCCGGATAAGAAGAACCCCAACCCTCCAGGCCAACAAGGTTGAGAGCCTCCTGAGCACTCTTTCTTTGTTGTTCCTTGGGAAGTTTTTTGACAGCCAGACCGAAAGCCGCATTTTCCAATACAGTTTTATGAGGAAATAATGCAAACCTCTGAAATACCATACCAAATTTGTTTCTTCGCATTTCTCTCAGTTCTTCATCCGAGACTTTTGCAATATCTATATCATCCAAAAGAACCTTGCCGGAAGTAGGAGCTATCATCCGATTTATGCAGCGTAGCAGGGTCGATTTTCCGCTGCCGGACAAACCCATAACCACTAATATTTCACCGGGGTACACATCAAAATTCGCATCAGCCACCCCAATGCCGCATTTTGTTTTTTCCAGTATTTCCTCATTTGAAAGGCCATCATTCATTAATCGCATAGCACGAGAGGTATCGTGTCCGAAAATCTTATATAGTTTTTGTACACTTATAGCTGGTTTACTCATAATATTTAATACTTTTTCTGGAATTTATTTAAACGATTTGATTAACTTACTTGTACTAGCCTAACAAATATAATGAGTATGTCAAAAAGAAACTGCCCGGTGTCAGCTTAGTCTGCTTTTTTTAAATGTCTTTATATTATTGACTTATGACTAGTATCAGGTAAAATATAATAAAGTGTTTGCTTTTTAATCAAATAATCCGGAGGTAAGATGAAAATGAAACATAAGTTCACCAGAGTTTCCGAAAGGGCGGGTATGCCGCCGGGCACTCTTATCAGTTCCAAAAGAGAAGCCAAAGGGCCTGTAACAACTGAAATGATTAATTACACCCCTTCGGATATTAGGGAAAAAAAGCTAACCCGCATTGAGGAAGGCCTGGAGCCTGCCAACAGTGACTCAATCACCTGGATCAATATTAACGGTATACACGACATTTCTGTTATTGAACAGGCGGGCCGGATTTTTAACCTGCACCCCTTACTTCTGGAAGATATTTTAAACCCCGACCAGAGAGCTAAGATAGATGATTACGGGGATTATCTATATATCACTCTTAAAATGATTTATATTGAAGACCCAAGTGATGATATTAAATTTGAACAGGTGAGTTTAATTGTAGGGGAAAAATATGTAATTTCTTTCCAGGAAAGAAAAGGAGACGTGTTTAACCCGGTAAGAAACAGACTACGCAGCGACAAGGGACGCATACGAAAAATGGGAGCGGATTATCTCTTATACGCCCTTATTGATTCTATTGTTGATAACTATTTTGTCATACCCGAACATTTTGGAGATAAAATAGACACAATCGAGTTCCAGTTACTCTCGGAACCTTCCATAGAAACCCTTCAGGTTATACACAAGATGAAAAGAGAATTGATATTTCTTCGAAAAGCCGTCTGGCCCCTGCGTGAAGTTATAAGCAATATTGAAAGATCCGAGTCGAAAATTATAAAAAAAACAACAGCGCTCTATCTCAGGGATGTATATAATCATACGATCCAGGTAGCGGATACAATAGAAACTTTTCGTGATATGCTTTCGGGCATGGTTGACCTTTATATGTCCAGTCTTAGTAATAAAACTAATGAGATTATGAAGGTTCTTACAATAATAGCCACTATATTTATTCCTCTTACATTTATAGCCGGAGTCTACGGCATGAATTTTAAATATATGCCTGAGCTTGAGTGGAAAGCAAGTTATTTTGTTGTTCTGGGTATTATGCTTGCTATCGGGATTGGTATGCTGTGGTTTTTCAGGAAAAAAAAGTGGCTTTAAACTCAAGGAGTAATTCTTTATGAATATTTTTTTATTTGCAATAATGCTTGCTGTTTCTTTTCTGGCGGTCCGGCTAGGCGCAGTGGCTTTTCACCTTACCGGAGTGGATTGGCAGTCTTCGAAATTTCAGTCACTTTCCTGCTTCACCGGAACCGGCTTTACAACAAAAGAGGCCGAATTGATAGTTTCAAATCCTCAAAGGAGAAAAATAGCGTCTTTTCTTATGATATCAGGAAATGTTGGACTCGTAGCTCTTATTGCGACCTTTGCCAATTCCATCAGGCCTGTTGCCAAGCGCATAGAACTTCCGTATTTAAAAACTGTTGTACCCGCCTCGATCTACCCCCTGGTGAACCTAATCCTTATTCTTTTTTTGTCGTACCTATTTATTAAAATATCCCGAAACGAGAAAGTTAAAACTCGCTTGACGTACTTTTTGAAAAACATCATGATACGGCGGAAAATAATAAAAACAGAAAAATTCATTAATCTTGCCTATATTGGAGAAAGACATGTAATAGTAAAGGCTGATGTGAATAAAAACAGCCGTTTAATCAATAAAAGTATTGGAGACTCTGCCCTTAGAGAAAAGGAAATTACAATTCTGTCTATTGAAAAAAAAGGACAAAATATTTACAGTCCCTCATCAGACACAATTATAAATGGCGGAGATAAAATTACATGTTTCGGGAAAATGAAACATATAAGAGAAAGCTTTTAAGAAAACAGGGGCTGAATTTATTTTGACAACTCCCCATAGCTAAAGCAAGGGGATTCTCCAACTTATACCCTTACGGGTTTTCGTATCGGGAGTTCCTGCTTCATTGTGGAAACCAACGC
>JBNJFW010000158.1:0-3699 GCA_051747165.1 Elusimicrobiota bacterium
GGGATAGGCATAGGGGAGTTCAGAAATGTTTTTCCCTCTTATGCCTCCGATGAGCTTCTGGAAATACTGCCGCGGGGCGTTCACATAGTCAATTATGCGCACAACGAGTTTATAGACCTGTTTTCCGAAACCGGCTTAACCGGGCTGGGAGTTTTTCTATGGTTTTTAGTTCTTTCTTTTTATTATGGCATAAAAAGTAGACCCGGGCCTCTGCAGAAAGCTTTTATTACGGGAGCGGCGGCCATGCTCATACATTCTTTTTTTTCGGTTAGCATGAGATTCGGGGTTTTATCCATAATGGCCTTTGCTTTGCTGGGTATGGGCATGCCCCGAGAGGAAAAAGAATTTAAGCTCCCTGCTGCTTTTAACGGGGCGGCTATTGCTTTTCTGGCGGTTGTTTTCAGTTTATTGTTTTTCTGGGGAACAAGGACCTTGCGCCCTCTTGCGGACAGAAAACTGCTGGCTTCGGAAAAGGGCTTTTTTGAAAAGAAAAGAAAATGGAATGAGCAGGAACTCAGGGACTATATAAAAGCGCAGCCCAAAGATCCCCGGGCGTATTACCGGCTTGGATGGATACAGGCCCAGGATAGAAATTTTGAGGAGGCAGTAAAGAATTTTAAAAAGACAATAGAGCTTGACAGAAACCATGCCGGAGCATATAACAATCTGGGCAATATATATTATATGAAATCAAACATATCCGCGGCAATGAAATATTATAAAAAGGCTCTAAAAATAAATCCGCGGCTTGCCGATTCAAGGTTTAATCTCGGCTATATATATTATAACAAGGGGATGCTGGAGGAAGCTACAAAGGAATTTGAAGAAGTCCTTAAGATTCAGCCCGATAATTATAAAGCAAGAATAATGCTTGAGAAAATGGTTCAGTGAATAAAATAAAATGGTAAAATTTACAAACAAATGAAAATGGAAATTCAATGCGCCGCCTGTTTTATGAAGCAGGCCCTGAAAGCAGCGCAGCTTTCAACTTCAGACTTTAGTCTGCGGCTGAGGGCAGTAAAAAAAGCCGCGGGTGAAATAGCGCAGCTCAACCCTGTCCGCACACCGCCGGAGACAGCCACGCGTATATTTAAAACCGTGGCCCGGGAGACAGGATGCACTGACGCTTTTTCTTCTCTTAAAGAGAAATCCAACAGGGAGGTAGCTAAAATACTGCCGGAAATTAAAAAAAAGCTTTGCGAGTCAGCGGACCCTTTTTCTTTTGCGGTTAAGGTTTCTTTGTGCGGGAATATAATTGACTACGGGATTTTAGAGGAGTTTGATTTGCCGGCGCTTCTTGTAAAGGAAATAAAAGAAACATTTTTAGACGGCAAGATAGAGCTTTTGAAAAGCCGGGTAATAAAAGCCACCTCTATTGTGTTTTTGGCGGACAATGCGGGGGAAATAGCTTTTGACTCTCTCATGCTTGAGGAATTTTTAAAATTAAACCCCAATCTCAACATAATAATATTTTTGAAAAGCGGGCCAATAATAAATGACGCTACTGAAAAAGACGCGGAGTTTTTCAAAATAGACAGAAAATTTAAAATCGAGCCCACGGCTCCCGTAGTGGGGCTGCATTTAAATCTTCTTACCGACAGGCAGAAAAATCTGTTAAATAAAACTGATATTATAATAGCTAAAGGCCAGGCAAACTATGAAATATTAAGCGAAAAAGAAAACAAAAAAGTCGTTTACATGCTGCGCGCGAAATGCCCGGTAGTGGCCGGGTCTCTTAATGTAAAAGAGTCTTCGCCTGTAATTTTAATACCATGAAGCCGTTTTGCAGACATTTTGATTTATGCGGGGGATGTTCGTTTCAGGATATTGATTATGAGCAGCAGATTAGCCGTAAACAAGAACTCTTAAGAAATGCTGTGCCGGTTGATGATATATCTTTAATAAAATCCCCCCGGCTCAGGGGATTTCGTAATAAGATGGAGTTTTCTTTTGAAGGCAGCTCCCTGGGCCTCCATCCCAAAAAACGCTACGATAAAGTTATAGACCTGAAAGAATGTCCTGTTTTTTCGCCGGATACGGGAAAAATATTAAATGCCGTGCGGAAATTTGCAGCGGATCATTCTCTGCCTTATTACAGCAGAAAGAGCAATTCGGGGCTTTTAAGGTATTTAATAGTAAGGGAAAGCAAATTTACGGACGAAAAAATGATAGTGCTGGTGGTCAGCGGGAATTCTTTTAATCTTGAAAAAGAGTTTGGAGAAGCAGTCGCCGCTTCAACTGAGGGAGTGAAATCCGTTATAGTGGCCCGGAGGCACAGTTCGGGAGACACTGCCGTAAGTTCTGATTATGAAAGCGTTTACGGCAGAGACTTTATCAATATGAAAATAGGGGAAATGAAGATGAAAATTTCCCCCTACACATTTTTTCAGCCTAATTCGTTTATGGTAGAAAAAATGTATTCTCTTATAAAAAATAATATGAAAAGGCCTTCAAAAGTCCTGGACCTCTACTCCGGGGCCGGAGCCATAGCTTTATTTTTAGGGGGGAAGGGCATGGAGATAACGGGAGTTGAAAGCTTAAAAGAAGCGGTGGAAGATGCCCGGGAAAACCTGGATTATGTTTCTCCCCGGGGAGAATATGATTTTATAAATGAAAAAACGCGTAAGTTTTTATCCGGTGAAAAAAGAAAATGGGATTATATAGTTATGGATCCGCCCCGGGGCGGGATTAGCTACAGAGTATGGCTCCATATCAAACGCCTCAAATCCGAGAGCGGCGGTCCGGAAAAGATATTTTATATCTCCTGCAGCCTTAAAAATCTGGCCGAAGACATAAATTTTATAAAAAAAAATACAGACTGGAAAATAAAAAAAGCAAGCGGAGTGGACCAGTTTGTTCATACTCCGCATCTTGAAACAGTAGTTGAAATAGATACATAAAAAGGATAGTGCACATATGGAATTAAATTCACAGCAGAAAAAAGCGGTTGAATCTACCGAAGGCGCGGTTCTGGTTTTTGCCGGTGCGGGCAGCGGCAAGACTATGGTTATAATGCATAGGATAATTCGCCTTATTAAAAACGGTGTTCCTCCTTACAACATTCTTGCGGTTACATTTACAAATAAAGCGGCAGAGGAGATGAAGAACAGGATAAAAGCCATGGCCGGGCCCCCGGGAGCAAGCGTATTAATATCAACTTTTCATTCGCTGGCCAACAGAATATTAAGATATGACGGGGATAAGGATTTTACCATTTATGATTCAAAAGACCAGATTGTGGTTATCAAGGACTGCCTTAAAAAACTGGATCTGGACCCCAAGCACTATCCTCCCGCCAAAGTAAGAGCTATTATATCCAACGCCAAAAATGACCTGATGGATGTGGAAAGCTTTCTTATAAATGCCTCGGCCGGCGCTGACGGATTTAAATATACCATGGGAGAGATATACCGGGAATACCAGGCTTTGCTGGAGAGAAACGGAGGTTATGATTTCGGAGACCTTCTTGTGGAATGCATCCGCCTTTTAAAAACAAACAAAAAAGTCCGGGATAAATACAGGGATAAATTCAGGTATATAATGGTTGATGAATACCAGGATACCAATTATGCCCAGTATGTTTTAATTAAAACCCTGGCTCCTCCCCAGAATAATATATGCGCGGTCGGAGATGACGATCAGTCCATATATATGTTCAGGGGAGCGAGCCTGAAGGAGGATCGAAGTTGACATTGCCAC
>JBNJFW010000159.1:0-3679 GCA_051747165.1 Elusimicrobiota bacterium
AATTGACTCTTATACCAGAAGCATATCTGCTTAAATGCGCGTACTGTGTAGTATACACAGAATTGTGCCTCACTCTTACCGTTTTCCCCCAGCCTCCCCTCCAGCCGACATAAGTAACCCTTCCGGAACCTATAGAAGAAATAGGAGTTCCGGTAGGAGCTGCATAATCAATTGCAAAGTGAGGCCGCACCTCCCTGGTTATAGGATGTTTTCTGGCATAGGAAAACCCCGAACTTATTCTTTTATAATTCAAAGGAGCTCTTAAAAACTGCTTTCTCAAAGAACTTCCGGAAAAATCATAAAAATCAATTCTGTCCCCATCTTCAAATCTAACCGCACTGAAATTTCTTCTTCCCGCATAATGAGCCGCCAGAATACTCCCATTCTCCACGGGTTCCCCATTTCTGTAATATCTCTCGAAAACCATAAAAAACTCATCATCCGGACGGACTTCGGTCAGGAAATCAACCTGCCACTGAAATATATTGGCGAAATTCATTATCATATTGGAATTTAAACCCGCATCAGCCATTCCCTGCCAAAGTGAAGAACTTATGCGTCCTTTTACGCCGACTGTTTTTTTGTCATATTCAGGCTCCCCTTTGCTAGCAACAAAGCCTCCGCTTGTCCTTTTAACAACATAGTTAAGTAAGGGGGAAGGTTCATAAATAAATTTCAGAATACTACCTGAAGTAGAGTGATAAACACAATATTTGTCTCCCGGACGTGTTCTGGAGGCATTAAAAACATCTGACAGGGCTCTTTCTAAACTAAGTGTCTGGTTAGCAGAAAAATCGCTACTAAGCACTTCATATAAACTCTGGCCGGGATTTATCTCTCCCTCGATTACCTCAATTTTCACCGAATTTTTAGGCGGAAACAAGCTGTTCCCTGCGATATTTCCGACATAAAAAAGCAGAGCTAAATATACAAACACAAAAACAGTCCTGCTAATTTGCTTAAGTAAAAGTGTTTTTAATGTATCTTTCATAAAAGTTTTCCTTTTTAATTAAACAACTATAAGATTTACAGTTATAGTTTCATCAGGATGAGGCTAAAGATTTTGAAGCTTTTTCCTATCAAAAAGCTTCCTTGCCTCTTCCTCTTTTCTTAAATCATTTTTAACAATCCCAAGCGCAAACTGGCTGGCCACAGCAGTTAATATAACCTCTTCATTGACACTCAGTCCCTCTTGTGCATCCTTTTTCTCAATAATTATATATCCTTTTGTCTTTCCGGAATCCTTTGCCGCAGCAGCAACAAAAACTCCTTGTTCTCTTTTTTCAAAATAAATATCCCTGCCGGAAATTTGACCGGCAATGGAAGAAACTTCTTCGCAACTTACAATGCAATTTTTTTCTAAAGCAGCTACATCATACATATCAGTATACTCATTATATGATATTACCAGACCTCCGGTAGCCCCGCTTATTTCATCTATCATCCTTACAAGCACTTTAGACGCTATATCTTCTAATTTAAAGTGTTCTCCTATAACCTTTCCAATTTCATATACCGTCACCAGATAAGAAGAAGTTTGACGCAGTCTTTCAGACATTTTACTTACAGCGGAAATTAAAAACCTGCATCCCGACTTTGCATTATTAAGCAAAAATTCACTAAAATCATCGGGTTTAATTTCAATTAAACTGCATAAACGCGAAGCCACAGCACTGGCGCTTCTTAATTCACCACCAAGTAAAGCCATTTCACCGAATATCTCGCCCTTTTTAAATCTGGTAAGCATGCGGGACTTTTTATATATCTCCACCTCACCTTCACATACAAGAAACATAGAACTTCCGCCCGACCCCTCCTGAAATATTAAATCGCCCTTATCATACTTTTCCATTTTCAACTTATCCCCAAGCTGACTTAACTCCTCATCCGAAAAGACATTAAAAACCTCTGTTTCCCTTAAAATTTCAAATATATTGCTCATAATGCCATACCCAGATGCCTTTTCAGCTGGGCGGGATTATTTGATTTCGAAACAGCAGACTCTTTTGTAATTTTTCCGGAGGCAACAAGACTCTCAAGATCTTTATCCAGACTTTTCATACCTGCCCTTGACCCCACTTCAATGGCATTATATATCTGATGGGTTTTACCCTCTCTTATAAGATTTCCTATGGCTGAATTTACCGTCATTATTTCTCGTGCCGCAACCCTTCCCTTGCCATCCGAATGTGGAAGAAGCTGCTGGCAAACCACTGCTTTTAAAACCACCGAAAGCTGCGTTCTTACCTGCTGCTGCTGGTAAGAAGGAAAAACATCAATGATCCTGTCAACTGATTGAGCAGCGTCAGTAGTATGAAGAGTGCCAAAAACCAGATGGCCGGTTTCCGCCAGAGTAAGCGCAGATGATATAGTTTCCAAGTCTCTCATTTCACCCACAAGTATTATATCGGGATCCTGTCTCATTGCTCTCCTAAGCGCCTCCTCAAAAGATTTTGAATGAGAACCCACTTCCCTCTGAGTCAGCACACACTTAGAACGGGGATAAACATATTCGATAGGGTCTTCTATTGTCAAAATATGAAGACGGCGCTTTGTATTGATTCTGTTTATCATAGAAGCCAGAGTTGTCGACTTACCGCTACCTGTAGGGCCGGTCACAAGAATCATACCCCTGGGAACATCGGTCAGTTTCACCACCGCCTCTTCCAGGCCGATTTCATCCGGCTCGGGTATGATGGAAGGTATAACCCTTAAGACAGCAGCGATGCCATCCTTCTGCCTCAAAACATTAAGCCGAAATCTTCCGATATCCTCCACAGAAATTGAAGAATCCAGCTCGCCTTCTGCCTTAAACCTATCGACAAGCCGCTCCGGCAACATTCCCAAAATCATACTCTGAGCCTGGGAAGGACTGAATTCAGACACATTAACAGCCCGCATCTGACCGTTTATCCTTAAAAAAGGCTTTCTCCCGGGAACAATATGTATATCCGAAGCCCCGTGATTAACCGCTGCCTTAAGTAATTCCTTTACGTCCATAATGCATAAAACTCCTTAAACCGCCCAGCTCCATATTTAACTGCCTGTATTTCATTTGTTGCCCTATATTTAACCTGATTCCCCTATTTCATCTGACATCCTATATTTCATTTAAAGGCCTATAATATTTTTTCATTTACTGCCATATTTTATTTGACGTACATATCTCATTTAATTGTCTGTATTTCATTTGTTGCCTTATGTTTCATCTGATGCCCACCATTTCATTTGTTGCCCTATATTTAACCTGATGCCCACTATTTCATCCGGCGTCCTATATTTAATCTAATTCCCTACCTTTTATTTGACGCCCCATATTTATTGAAAAGCCAGCACACTCAAAAACCGGCTCACTTAATCACTGGCAGCCATAACTAAAAGCAACTATGTGAACTAAAAATAGTCATATAATTAAAAGCAATCATATTACTGAGAGCAATCATATTACTACGAAGGATCATATTCATTAAAAACAACCTATTATCTAAAAACAGCATATTAGCATACATATTAGCATATAGGCACAATAATCTGGTCTTAATATAGCACAAAAAAAGATTGATGTAAACATATTTGCGCTGACACATATTTGCGCAAGCCAGTTTTATTCTACCGATATTAGTTATGTTTTAGATATGTTTTAGATATGTTTTAGGTATGTTCTAGATATGTTTTAGGT
>JBNJFW010000160.1:0-3673 GCA_051747165.1 Elusimicrobiota bacterium
TAACTGCGGATAACGGCAGGGAAATTTACAGCGCCATTAAAAGGCTGGTAATAGTACAATGATTTTTAGAAATAGAATTTTAAACGTTATAAGCTTAGGGTTAACTTTTTCTTTGCTTTGTGCCCGTGGTTTGTATGCCGAAAAGGGGCTTCAGCAGATGAGAATTCCGGTTTTTGCCCGGGCTGAGGGGATGGGAGGTGCATATACCGCGGTGGCCCAGGAAGTGGGCGCCATTTTTTATAACCCTGCGGGCCTTGCTGCTGGAGAGGAACGTTACGATTTTCATTTTGCGGGAGGGTATGCAGACTGGGTAGAAGGAACGCAGAAAACTTCAGCTGTTTTGATTTTGCCCTCGGAGTTACTGGAAAGCGTATATGTAAAGGCATTCAGCATAGATTATTTTACGGCCGGAGATTTATACCGTTATAATGATGCGGGTGAGCGCATGGGTGATTTGGCCTATGATGATACCGCCCTGGGAATTAACCTGGGACATACGGTCAATGACTTTAGTTTCGGAGCCAATGTAAAATACCTTTCGGAAACAATATCCACCCACAAGGGTTCGGGATTCAGTATGGATTTAGGAGCTTTGTACTCTGTTGATGAAAATATGAAGGTGGGAGCCGCATTTAAAAACCTGGGATCTTTTTCGCTGGAGGACATAAGCGTTAAAATGCCCACTTCTTTCAGAATAGGAAGCGCTTATGAGGTTAAAGATTCCTTTATAATGGGCATTGATTTGGAAAAGCACGGAAACGGAACCAATTTTCACGTAGGCACCGAGTTAAATATCTTTCAGGAGTTTAAAGTCCGGGCCGGAGGCACGTCCGCCAAAGGAGGAAACACTTATTCAATGGGAGCGGGCTTTAATACCGTGGATCCTGAATATTCCGAATGGGGTGGGCAGGTAATAATCAACTACAGTTTCACCGGCGGCGGCAATCTCAATGTCGTTAATCACCGCTTTGATACCGGTATAAGATTCGGCATTTAAACATAACATATCACTTAACTTTTCTTTTTTGATTTGACCTTCGCTTGACAATCAATGTTTTATTTTGTATTTACAATTAGAATGTTCGTGAAATATTTCACAAATGCAGAATAAACACATAGTTGAAAGACTTATAATTTACAACAGGGCTTTAAAAGAACTTCGCCGCGGAGGTGCAGTGCAGATTACCTCCGAGAGCCTGGGTGATATACTTTCAAAGACTTCCAGCCAGATACGCCGGGACCTTTCGGAAGTGGGCAAAAAAGGCAAGCCCGGCGTGGGTTATGTTGTGGATGAGCTTATCGATTCACTGGACCAGATACTCGGTCTACACAAAAAATGGGGCCTTGTCCTGGTAGGTGCGGGCAATCTGGGAAGGGCTCTTTTTTATTACCCGGGATTCAAAAAAGAAGGCTTTCAATTCAGGGCAGTTATAGATTCGGATCCCGGAAAGAAAGACAGGGATTGGAGCGGGGTGAAAATTACCGGTCCCGGGGATTTGAAAAAAGAAATTGCCCAAAAGCAGATTGATATAGGAGTTATAGCCGTTCCTTCTTCTGCTGCCCAGGATGTGGCCTGGGACCTGGTGAGTTCCGGAGTTAAAGCCATACTGAATTTTGCTCCTGTATCTCTTGACCTCCCCGAGAGCGTTTTTTTGCGCGATGCGGACCTTGCCATGGACATGGAAAACCTTTCCTGTTTTTTAAACCGGAGAAAAGAAAATGAAAGTTAAAATCTCCGAGAAGTCTTTAAACAAAGCCTTTCAAAAGTGGTCTGAAAAAGCTTCTCTTTTTCTTCCTTCTTCTTCCGGTTATCTTCAGGAGTATCCGGGTGATTTTGAATTAGATTTTAATAGTGTTCCGGTGTGGGGCGGTATAAAAGAGTTTGTATATCCCTCCAGAAACATTGTGGCGGGAGAAGAAAAAAAAGAAATTCGGCCCCTCATACTTTTCGCTTTAAGAGATTGCGACATGAGAGCTCTTGAGGGTATTTTTGATGTTGTTTTCCGGCAGGAAGAACCGCGTGACCCTGTTTACAAGGCGATGAGGGAAAGCCTGACTTTTGTGTCCATGGACTGTTTTAAACCTGCCGATACCTGTTTCTGCTCTTCGGTGGGCGGCTCCCCCTACGGAGGAAAAAAAGCGGATTTAAATCTGTCTCCGGTAAAAGGAGGCTATATTGCCGAGTCCTTTTCAGATAAGGGCAAGGAGCTTCTCGAGGGCCTGGAGCTGCAGGAGGTATCCGAGGAGGATCTCAGTTGCTATAATGACAGAAAAAAAGAGGCGGAAAGTATTGTAAAATCTAATTTTTCCCTTGATTACAAAAAAGACAGTATAGGACAAAAAGTCAGCCGAAACTCCGATGAGAATTACTGGAAAGAAAAAAGTGAAACTTGTATGCAGTGCGGGGGATGTAATTTTTCCTGCCCCAGCTGCTACTGCAATGTTTTAAGCGAGATGTCGGGGTCTAAAAAAGTTTTAAAAGCCCTTCAATGGGATTCCTGCCAGTTTCCCGGATACGCAAGGGTTGCCGGGGGGGGGGACTCCCAGGCCTCACTTATGGCAGAGCTTCAGGCACAGGTATTTCTGCAAATTCACCCTTATGCAGGGGGAGTTTGATATGCCCGGCTGCACCGGGTGCGGGCGGTGCATAAAAACTTGTCCGGGAAAAATAGATATGCGGGACACTTTAGAGGGGCTTTATGGTTAAGAAAATAAAAAAAGAAATCAGCCCGTGTAAAAACCCCTACAATCCCATAAAAGGTGTGGTTAGGGAGGTTATAGATGAGACTCCTAATATAAAGACCTTTAGTATTGAGCTTGATAAGGAACTGGAGTTTTCAACCGGTCAGTTTGTTCAGCTCACGGTTCCCGGAGTTGGCGAATGCCCCTTTACTCCTTCCTCAAAACCCGGTCGTACAAAGAATATTGATGTTACTGTTATGAAAACAGGTACGGCAACGGAAGCTCTTCACAAAAAGAAAAAGGGTTCTGTTTTATGGGTCAGGGGTCCCTACGGAAATGGATTTCCCCTTGATAAATTAAGAAACAGAGAGCTTTTGATTGTAGGCGGGGGATGCGGGATGGCTCCTCTGAGGTCACTGGTACACGAAATACTCTCTGACCGTAACAGCTATCCCAGAGTGTTAATGCTTTACGGCTGCAAGACTCCGCGGGATATGCTTTATAAGGAAGCTTTTCAGGGATGGGAAAATGAGCTTGAGCTGCATAAAACTGCAGACAAAGCTGATGCTTCCTGGGACGGCAGGGAAGGCCTGGTCACCGGGCTTTTTAAAGACATAGAGATTGATTTAAAAAAATGCGTGGCTGTGGTTGTTGGTCCTCCCGTTATGATGAAATTCTCATCGATGGAGCTGTCCAAGATGGGAATTTCAGACGACAGGATTATAGTTTCTCTTGAAAAAAATATGAGTTGCGGTTTTGGAAAGTGCCGTCATTGTCTGGTAGGACCCTATTATGTATGCAAGGATGGCCCGGTATTTGAATACGGAAAAGTTAAGGATCTGCCCGATGTCTGGGACTGATATAATATTAATAGATTTGGATAAGTGCTATGGGTGCCGCAAGTGTAAAAATGCGGCTCCCGGGGTTTATGATTTAATTGAAAAGGGAATAAGAAGGCTTGTATGCCGCCATTGCGAAAATCCTCCCTGCG
>JBNJFW010000161.1:0-3662 GCA_051747165.1 Elusimicrobiota bacterium
ATACAACTGCCCCGAGGTGCCGTATTCGAATTATTAAAATTAATGCCTTATATCCCCATGCATGAATACAGGGGCTTTACGGCATTTATTTGGTAAATCAGTAAAAGCCGCCCAGGAAATCAGCTATTATATCCCTGCGCGTTATCAATCCCACAACTTTTTTCCCATCTAAAACAGGCAGCCGTCTGTAGGGAAATTTTGTAAATGTCTTAGTTATTTCCTCCAGCGGCTCATCAATATTAGCGCATACAACATCTGTTTTCATTATATCAGAAGCTTTTAATTGTGAGAAATTCTCTTTAGACGTGGCCTCTATTATATTAATTTCCGAAACAATGCCTTTCAGTATATTGTTTCTGTCAACCACAGGAGCACTTGAGGCCCGATTTTCTACCAGTATCCTCCCTATTTCGGCAACAGCCACATTTTCATGTATGGTCAGCATATTTCCTTTTTTCATTATGTCCTTCGCGCAAATCATATTATTTACCTCCACGGATTTAAAAATACTATACCTAAAAGGAATCAATTCCGCATCTTTGTCAAAGACCCTCAGTTTTCTCGGATTTCTGTCTTTTGCTTCCGGAGCAAGGCATTTCAAACGCACCTTTTTATTTGAAATTTCCATTTCATATAAATCCCCTTTAAAATAAACCTTAAATTTCAGTGTTCGAAAATTATTTGGAAGCCTAGGGCTTATTTCAAGTACTCCGTCTCTAAACGTAAGTCCTGCAAAACCTCTGACTACGGACTGCCATACCCCCCCCAAATTAGCGGCATGAATGCCGTCTTCAGTATTTCCGGCTAAATTGAACAAATCAATATTTGCAGAGGCCCAGAAAAAATTAAAAGCCCTGTACCTGTCTCCCATTTCGGAACCCACCACAGCATGAGATGAAAAAGAAAGAGAGGATTTATGAAGAGTGCGCTTTAAATAAAAATCATAGTTTCTTTTCCGGGCTTCAATTGAAAACTTATCCGGAAAAAGAGCAAAAAGAAGAACAACATCCGCCTGTTTAATAAATCGGGTTTTATCTAAACCCACATGTTCAATATATTTAGGAGCCTCCGGCATAAAAAAATTATCGTATGACCTGATTTTTATTTCTTTTTTCTTTAAATAATTCTTAAACTGGGTTATAATTTTATATTTTTTTGAATAAAGAACAACAATTTTTGATGATATACAACGCCAGCTGTCAATTTCTTTTTCAGTTATTTTCAGCCTGCTCTTAAGCTTCTCAAGGGCTTCTTCTCCCTTAAAATCTTCCCACAGCTCACATGCCCTTTTCATGTTCCAGGAGGCCATATAATTGGTAAAAGCATTATCATCTACATTAACATGAAACTCATCCGGACCTATAACACCGTTAATATGATAACTGCCCTCTTTTTTTATAACTCTGCTTGCCCAGAACCTTGCCGTTTCAAAAATTATTTCCGCCCCGTAATTTAAAATAAATTCCCTATCACCTGTGGCCTTATAATACTCGCTTACTCCGAACGCAACATCCGCAGCTATATGGTGTTCATAATCCTGCGTCCAAACCTCGCCTATCGAGCCGTCAATTTCCTTGGCATAACGCGGAGTCTGTTCCGTACCGCTTGCAGTGGATTCCCAGGGATACATAGCACCCCTGTAACCCTTGGAACGGGCTATTTTTCTTGCCTCTTCAAGCGTATTGTACCTAAGCATGAGAAGCTCTTTTGCGACTTCAGGCTGGGTGTAAATAAAAAAGGGAAGAATATAAATTTCTGTATCCCAGAATATATGCCCCCTGTAACCCTCCCCGCTTAAAGTTTTAGCGCCTATACTGTACCTTCCGTATTTTTTACCCGCCGCTATAAGCATATGGTAAATGCAAAAGCGCACTGCCTTCTGAGATTCCCGGTCTCCGCTTATGAAAATATCACTTAAATTCCATTTTTTCTCAAAAGCGCCGGCATGACTTTTAAATATCTTGTCAAATCCTTCTTTAACAGCACCATTCAAATCCCTCATTGTCTCTCTTTTAAGCGATTTAGCACTGTAATCAAGAGAAGTTTTTATACAAAAAATTTTAGTAAAAGTTACCTCGTCATTTGCCGAAAGGTTGAAATCACATATACGGTCTTTTAAAAACTTTTTTCGTTTTCCTGAAAAAGAAACACTTAAGCTGTCTCCATATGAAATTATGTGATTATAGGAATTAGTTTTAAAAGATATATAATTAGAATTGTCTTCTTTGTCGGCTTTAATAATATTGAAATGTCTTTTCTTGGCCATCATAAGGCCGCCCTTGTTATAAACCGAATCGTCAATGCTGTCCACACCTGTAAGCGAAGCCTTGCCCTTTAAAAGCCTTAAAGAAATTTTCATGGCGCCTATATGCGGATTATCCATACTGAAAAACCTGACAGAGCGGTAGAGAAACTTCCTTCCCTTGGCATCTTCAAATTCTGTTTTTCTTACAATAGTTCCTTTTTTCATATCCAAAGCCCGGTAATGAGAACGCACTTTCATAAAAAAAACATCAAACTTTTCCCCATCCACAGCAATGATAAAATTAAAGGGATTGGGGAGATTTACCAGTTCTTCAACCTGGGCTCCCGACCTGTCAAATATCCCTGGAATAAAGGTCCCGGGCTCGCATCCGGAAGGATTCTCCTCATAAATCCCCCTTGACCCAATAAACCCGTTGCCCAGGGTAAATTTAGATTCCATAACATTCTGGTTCTTTTTATCCGGAACCTTTTCAATTAGTTTAAAAGTCGGATCTTCTGATGTATATTTATCTATAAATTTATCATTCAAACCTTATTTTTCTCCAAACTACTCTCCCCCGGCCTATGCCCTGCATACCTTCTCACCTTCCGCAACCAGGGCACTCGGTAAGACTTTTCATATACAAATTTATCTAAAGCAAATTCTACAATTATTATATTTTATTTAAGCAAAAAATACCACCCCCCGCAAAAATTTAAGAACCCCATTTTCTTCCATATATTTTTTTCATCTATTTCTTTAGCTTTCAAATAACTTAACAACCCTTTATTAAAGCTGGCCAGCTTTTACGAAAACAAATAAGTTAAAAAGTTAACCTCGGAGGTTGCTTAAATTTGATATTTTTATAGAATTAGATTTGAACATACAGGAGATTTTAATTTATGACAAAAGGCGTAATTTTTGACTTGGACGGGGTTATAGTTGATACCGTACCCATTCATTTCAAAGCATGGAAAAAAATGTTTGAGGAATACGGCAACGATTTTACTTTTGAAGACTACAAAAAGAAAGTTGACGGCATTCCCCGAATTAACGGAGCAAAGGCTATTTTAAAAGATCTTGATGAAAAAGAAATAGAAAAAGCCGCTCAAAAAAAACAGGAATACTTCAGGACCGAACTTGATAAAAGCGATATCCCGGTCTATGAATCCACCCTGAAATTAATCCGCAATCTTAAAAAGGAAAACATACCCGTAGCGGTCATATCCTCCAGTAAAAACTGCACTTATATCTTAAAAAAAATAGGTATATACGAAATGCTGGACAGCGTAGTTGACGGAAACCGCAAGCTTAAAGGAAAGCCGGACCCGGAAATTTTCCTGACAGCGGCAAAAGAATTAAAAGTCGACCCCAAAAAATGCGTAGTCTTTGAAGATGCCGAGCTGGGCGTGGAAGC
>JBNJFW010000162.1:0-3647 GCA_051747165.1 Elusimicrobiota bacterium
CTTGCCGAAATCATCCGTGGTCAGCGACACGCCGCTGTTTTGGGCTTCGGTGAAGAGCTTTGCCGCTCTCAACCCTCCTTCAATGGTTGCAGCACCCTTAATGGTAGCAGTGCCTTCAAGCACAAGGTTTCCCTGGGAGTCTATGGTGGCCACATCTGTTCCGGCTGAATCCTGTATGGCGAACTTTGTGGAGCCGTCGTCGGAGTTCAGTTTCAGCTCTGCGTCTTCTGCCCTTAGCGCGTGATTGGCGTATAACAGGGAGAAAACAAGCGCAATAATTACTTTTTTTCTCATAATATCCTCCATATTGTATTTACATTTATCCGGTGTTGTTTTGTGTGAAATTGGTGTTTTTTATTTTCTATACTTTTCATTATGTTTATTTCCTTGCTTTTATCCTTTTTCGGGTGGGATATGATGTTTTGAAATAGAGGGGGAATATAGGGGAGGTTTTTAACCTGAGGTTTTAACAGGTCAATGAATCTTTTCACATGTTTTTTGTATATGCTCAAAACATCTCTCAGTCAGTTTTTTATATTACGCGTAATATATTCTAATAGTTATATAAACATAAGAGGGCTAAAAAGTCAAGCTTATATTTGATTTGTTTTATGTTTTTTCTTAGAATTGCCGTAGTGTTTAATGTAAAGAAAGGATAATTAATATTATGTCAACATGGATTGAAGATAACATAGCGGAACTTAAAGGCAGGAAAATACTTTATCTTAGCATGGAAATGCTTTTCAACAGGATGAATGCGGAAAGCAGGTCGGCTAATTTTAAAGGGGGGCTGGGTATTCTGGCGGGGGATACAATGGAGGGACTTAACAACATAGGTCTTGACCTGAATGCGGTCATACCCCTTTATTCTCACCGGTGGATAGAAACGATTGAAGGTGACAGGCAGGTAATACATACCGCGGAAGTCGATTATTCCGGAGAGAATATAGAGGAGGTGAAAGATAAGGAAGGGAATCCGGTTGTCCTGGATATTGACTTTGAAGGAAATACTTATCCCGTGCAGGTACTTAGCGCATTGAGAAGCGGAGCTAAAGTCTATCTGCTTAGAAACGACGAAGTTTTTGACATTTTATACACAGGAGACAGAAAGAAAAGGCTCAGGCAGGAGGTTGTGGTGGGAAAAGCCGTTCCCGCTCTTATGGAGGCTGTGGGGCTGGAAATAGATTTTATTCACCTTAACGAGGCTCATACCGTGACCGCTGCCTGTTATATCAAGGAAATAGAAAAATATAAAAATATACCCATTATATTTACCGCCCATACCCCGGTGCCGGCTGGTATGGAAAAATATGATGAAAACTGGTTTAACTTAATGGACCTTCCGGAAAAGTATTTAGGTCTGTTTAACGAGGAAGGGGTTATTGACTTTACCCTGGCCGCTTTAAAGATTTCATCCATAACAAACGGGGTCTCTAAAGAACACGGCGAAGTCATGAAAAATCTTTTTCTTACTTTCAGGGATAAAATTACCGGGATAACAAACGGCTCTTCTTTATTCTGGCAGGCAGAGGAGATAAAGGAAGACAGGGAAATGAGTCCGGAGAAGCTGTGGGATATTCACTTTAAGCACAAGGAAAATGCCCTCCGGGACGCTTCGGCCAGGCTGAAGGAACACATGGGCCTGGAAACGGAGTTTGACTTACACAAGCCTTCTGCCGGGCTTTTCCGCCGGCTGGCCGGATACAAGCAGCAGTATACCATGCTTAAGGATATTATAGGGGCGGTTTGCGCCGATCGGGGAAGTGAAGTTGACACTCCTTTCGGTAAATTGAGGGGACTGGGGATGCAGATTTTTGTGGCCGGGATTGCCCATCCGGATGATAAGGAGAGGCAGGAATGGGCGCACCGGTTCATTAAATGGACAAAAGAGGACAGCCTCAGGGGAAGATTTGCTTTTCTGCCCGGCTACGGACAGGATCTTCTTATGCACGGGGCCAGGGGCTGCGACATATGGGTCAGCTGTCCCATAAAGAATTTGGAAGCCTGCGGGACCTCGGACCAGAGGGCAGCCTTAAACGGGAATATAAATATATCCACATTTACCGGAGGGGCAAGGGAATATTTAACTGAGTATTCAGGCGAAAATGAAGGCTCGGCTTTCTTTATCGATCCCTATGACCCCAAAACCCTTTACCGGAAGCTGGAAAAAGCGGCAGAGCTTTACTATGACTGCATTGAAGGCAAAAACGACAGCTTCAAAAAGCTTATGTACAATTCCTATAAAGCGGGAATGACTATGACAGTGGATAACATGGCCAAGGCATACGCCGGTGATTTTTACGCCAGAGCTCTTGAAATGTCTAAATGACTGACAGACCCCTTGAGTTTATATTCGGCCTTCACTTTCACCAGCCGGTGGGAAACTTTAAATGGGTTCTTGAAAACGCTTATACCCAAGCCTACCGGCCGCTTATAGATGCTTTTAAAAAATATGAGAACCTCAAACTCAGCCTGCATATATCCTCTCCTCTTTTAGAGTTTTTTAAAAAAGAACACCCGGATTTTCTTCAGGACATATGCCGGGAAATAGAGAAGGAAAAGATTGAGATGCTGGGGGGATGTTTTTACGAACCCATACTGGTCTCCATTCCCCGCCGGGACATACTGGGCCAGTTAAAAAAAACAGAACACTTTTTATCTGATTATATGAACACATCCTCAAGGGGCATATGGCTGGCCGAAAGAGTATGGGAGCCCCACATACCCTCTCTTTTAAAGGACTCCGGGGCCGAGTACCTGGCAGTTGACGACACTCATTTTATACAGGCCGGTTTTACCCCTTCCAAGCTCAAGGGCTATTACATGAGCGAGGACGCCGGAAACAAACTGGGTGTTTTTATTATAAACAAGGAACTCAGATATTATATTCCCTTTAAACCGGTGGATGAAATAATGGATAAGTTCAGGGATTTTTCAAACAGATACGACAATCCCCTTCTGGGCATGCTCGATGACGGGGAAAAGTTCGGATTCTGGCCCAAAACAAAAGAGTGGGTGCACGGACAAGGCTGGCTGGATAAGTTTTTTAAAGCTTTAAACGAAAATTCATCCTGGCTGAAAATGAGAACCCTTTCAGAGTATTATGATAAAAACAGGCCCCTGGGGAGGGCATATCTTCCCGCATGCCAGTATTATGAAATGCTGGAGTGGGCCATGCCGGTGGAAGGCTCCCTTAAAGTAAAAGCTCTTAAAGAAAAGCTCGATGAAGCCGGCATGCTCAATGAAACCGACCCCTATATTACCGGAGGCATGTGGAAAAACTTTTTTCATAAATATCCCGAATCAAATTACGCCAACAAAAAAATGCTTTACCTTTCTTCTCTTCTGCATGAAAACAAAAATGCTTTTACTGATAGCCAAGAGTTTGAAGAGGCCCGGGACTGCCTTTACCGCTCGCAGTGCAACTGCGCCTACTGGCACGGAGTATTCGGAGGCATTTACCTCCCCCATCTGCGGCGCGCCATTCACAGCAATTTAATTAAAGTCAGCAGTATTTTAGACAAAATCTTATATGAAGAAAAATTCTGCAACTATTCCCTTTTTGACATTGACTGCGACGGCAGTGATGAAATCCTGGTAAATACGGACAGCTTGTTCTTATGCTTTTCTCCTTCAAAGGGGGGTAT
>JBNJFW010000163.1:0-3623 GCA_051747165.1 Elusimicrobiota bacterium
TAAAAGTTTATATAAGAATGCTGTGGATGATCTGAAAAGTCTAAAATGAAAAAAACATTATTAATATTAAGTTTACTGAAAGGGGTGACCGAAGCTAAAGGAATAAGCATATAAGGGGACAAAGGACTATGAGAAAAACAAATTATTTAATTGCCGTATTGGTTGTAGTCTCTTTTGCCGCAGCCGTTGACATGGGTTTCCGATATGGAATAATCGGTTCAGCTAAACCTGGCCAGGAGAATTTTACTCCGGGGACTTCAACACAGACGATAAGCAAAGGGTATCATGACGGTACAGGTAAAGTTGAAGGCGACGCCGATCTTGTGCCGGGAAATATTAAGTATGGAGTGAATATATTCGGAGTGGAAGGGGTTTTCACAGGTACTTATACCGTTGTATATGCAAGAGGGGCTGTAGTGCAAACCGGGCAGACAACACAATATTCCTCAAAAGAAGACGACGGATATAATGAAAAGGGCCTGGCGCTTGATTATACGGACAACGGGGACGGAACGGTAACCGATAAAAACACGGGGTTGATGTGGGAGCAGAAAACAGCCGGGAATAAAGATCACAAATATACCTGGTCAGACGCTTTTGATAATTTTATTGACAACGAAATGAACGGTGGATCCGGATATGCCGGTTATACCGACTGGCGACTGCCGAATATGAAGGAGCTCTTTTCGCTGGTAAAGTTTGAAGGGGCCAGCGGACCATATATAGACAAGGCGAATTTTCCGAATACGGTAAGTAGTAATTACTGGACCTCCACCACCTATGCGCCCTATACCGGCCGCGCCGTGAACGTGAACTTCAATCGCGGCCTCGTGTACTACGCCGACAAGACTACCGTCTTTCGTGTTCGCGCGGTGCGCGGCGGCCCGTGATTTGATTATTTAAAATAAAAAAATGCACGGTTCTGTTTTTCCCTTGTGGATATACTTAAACAAATAGCGCATAATTGCAAGGGGATTCTTAAAATTATACCCGAGAGGATTTCGTGTTAGGAGTTACTGCTTCATCATATAAAGCAAGGTTGCTTTTCCACAGAATATCGCCGCGTGTCTATAGGATGAATATAATATAGCAGCTTGCAATACAAAAAGAAAGACTGAAAACGATTTGCCTTTTGCGCCCTATATACCTATTGCAAAAGCAAAGGGCTTTACGGCGGTTATCTGGAAAATTTATTAGCTCAGACAACTTAATTGTAGATTAGGAAATGTTTTTGTCTGTATATTCTGGAGCAATTATAGAAGGCTTCTCTTTTCATCTTTTTAAAGAATGACAACTTTAGCCTTCCATCCCATTTTTTAATTTAGGTACATTTCCAACATCTCAACAAGTCCTATAGTTTGAGCCAGAGTCAATTTATACTCTTGATAACCTGTCCCACTCATCCTTAAAGATATTTCTCCAGGCTTGCTTAAAAAGTCATGTAATTCTTCGGCTTCTTCTACATCAAGTTTTTTTTGAATCCTTTCTCTAACTTGACTTCCTTCTCTTATAGCATCGTAATTGATTCCGTCACGGCCCGGGCGATCAGGATCAAAAAGGAAATTAATTCTTTCTCCTTCGGAGTGAATAAGTTCTACCTTTTCAATAAATATCCAATCTTCCCCTTCGTATGTAAAAACGAGCTGTGGCCAGAGCTTCTCATTTATAGAAATAAGAGATATGGAGATAGGTGAAGTTTTCTCTCCTATGGGAAAGAGATTTCTATTAGAGTAAAAAGTGACATCATTATCCGCATCGTACTTTTTGAAAATACGAGAAAATTGGCTAGTTCTCTCATATCCCGGCGGAACCTTATATGATGGCGGAAAATCAAGTTTCGAATCTGCAACCTCTGAAACCAGTTCCCCCTCCTGTGCCTCTGACGACAACAGCAGTTGAACCGGATGATAAGAATATTTTCGGCTAAAAGTGACAATCATATCAAGCAAGTTATCACCATCAATGTCTCCCGCCCAATGGAGCTCAAAGTGAGGTCCGTCTATATCAAAGTGAGTTGCGTCTACTATGGAGCTGTCGAACAATGTCTGAGTAATCTTCCCTTTTGATAGTGTCAAGATGGGATTGGGTATATCCTGCTGCGGAGTATGCAATCGAAGAGTATAAACCTTCTCATCCAACTTTATTTCCCAATTCTTGTCGCTAAACCAGTCGTCAACAGCATGAAGATCAAAAGGACGCTTTGTCTTTATATTGAGAACGGGACCAGTTGAAAGATTTGGAATATCTGTAAATATAAATTTCGCCCCCTTAGGTTTTATAGCAAATGTGAAGTTACCAAAATATTTTTTTCCTTCAGGTTCAATAGAAATTTCAACTTTTTTCAGATAACCTTTACGAGGATTCTCTTTATCTATAAATAAACCTAACCAGTTTTCATATTCATAAAATACATTAATACTCTCTAAATAACGAAAATGCTCATTAACATAGCCCTCCGTAATAATGGGCTCTGAAAAAGCAAATGAATAGAAATACAGCAAAACAGCTGCTAACAAAAAACCTTTCTTACATATAATTCTCATGATTTTCATTTGTCTATTCAAATGTTATAATATTTTTGTTTTTTTGACAATACCTTACCCAATATTTCAAATATTTCATGTTGAAAAGACGTGTCCTGCCCGTGAATCCCGGAATTAACGGGTAAATAGTGGGAGAATCTTACGCACGGGTTATGCGGTTGAAATATTTTTACTAATGTATTAAGGTTTAGGCAGTCTCTTGGAAAAGCTTAGAATGGGTTGTATTGATAAGTTTAAAAGCTGTTAAATAAAATATGAAGAAAAAAAAGATAGCGGTTATAGATGACGAACCCGATATTGTAGAGCTTGTATCACACCATCTTCAGAAGTCTAATTTTATAGTAGATGAGTTTACAGAGTACGGAAGATTTAAGAAACATATTAAAAGATCCACTCCGGACTTAATAATACTTGATTTAATGCTTCCTGACGCAGACGGGATAGAGGTATGCAGGGAGATTAGAAATTCCGAAAATCTGAAAAACATACCGGTTATAATGCTCACCGCAAAAACTTCTGAAACTGAGAGAATTACCGGGCTGGAGATTGGCGCCGATGATTATGTTACAAAACCCTTCTCGCCCAGGGAACTTGTAGCCAGGGTAAAAGCAGTTTTAAGAAGGCAGAAAAGAGAGGCAGCCGATAATTCCGCTCAGATATCAATAGGAAAATCCATAAAAATAGAACCCGAAAAACACAAAGTTACCCTCAAAGGTAAAAAAGTAAATTTTACAACAACGGAATTTAAAATTCTTCTTTTGCTTGCTTTAAAAAAAGACAGGGTCTTTTCCAGAGAACAAATTCTCGATCATCTGTGGGGCTATGAAAAAGTCGTCCTGGACAGGACTGTGGATGTCCATATTAATAATATTCGTGACAAACTGGGAGCGGAAGGCAGGGTAGTAAAAAACGTCCGGGGCGTGGGATACAAAATTGAAGAATGAAAAACACGATTTTTAAGAAGATTTTCGGGGGATACCTTAAAATTATAATACTGCTGGCTGTTCTTTTGTTTATATTTTCATTAAGGGTAATAAAAGATTCATATATTAATTTTTTAACCAGGGACCTGAAAGATAC